>NZ_VMLJ01000012.1:54714-64664 GCF_013276615.1 Streptococcus sp. 1621 | reverse complement strand
TTAGTTTGGGAATTTACCGAAAAGCCTCTGGATTGGCTTGGGTATCATTATAGAAAGAAAAGGCAAGCACGTCTTCTGCTTACCTTTCATGATTTTTATAAATAATATAAGAGTGGCCAAGCATTGTAAAACATGTGAACTAGAGTAGAAACCCATAGGTTTTGGCTCTTTTTATAAGCAAAGCCCAGTAACACGCCCCCAAGTAGATAAAAAATAAACGAAGGGACATTAGAAGGTCCATGCATGAAAGAAAAGAGAGAGGAAGTTAGCACAAGCCCTAACCAAGAATTGTCAAAAACCGCACCTTGAAGAAGTCCTCTGAAAATGAGTTCCTCCTGGATGGGGCCAAAAACTGTGGAAGTCAAAATCAAAGACAGGGAAATTCCTCTGCTGACTTCCGCCAAGTGTTGAACTCCTGCGCCAGAAGAAACAGCGAAGAAATGAATATAAACTAGCGTCTCAAGAACGCTTAGAAGAAAGATTACAATGAAAAGCAACAGTTCTTTCTTGCTTAACATCCCAAAAGAAATCATGTCAAACTTTCTAGCATAAGCAACACTCAGAGAGGTTACTAGAAGACTTACAATAATCAGTGCAGGCTCATTTTGAAAAAAATCCCCATGGTTAATCGTATAAGGAACTGTAATGACGATTATTAGTACTAAAAATCCAAAGCACAAGGCATGAAATTTATCAAAAAACTCCATCAAATTATCCTCCTCACCAAACAGACTTCCTACGCGTCATTCTTTAGGTCTAGTCTTTCCAAAACAAACCATTTGAGTAACCAAAATCCGACCACATAACCAGCCCCTAAGAAGATAGCCATTAAAGATAACATGGGATTTAGGAAATAAAAGACCACCACAGATACAAAGGTTAGCACAAAAACATTAAAGGCAATGGTGTCAGAAGCCAAGACCAGAATATAAGGTGTCAACCAGTCTAAGGTTTTTGAATCTAGGAAAAATAAGTGTTTATACATGATAACCTCCTCTATGGCTGAAAAGCAAGCCTTTGGTTTTTTTACCCCAAGACCCTATGTAGAAAAGTGAGCAAAAATGGTAAGTTTGCGATGATATTATTAACAATATGAATCGAATAAGAAGGATAGATACTCTTAGTATAACGTGTTAGACAGGCAAATAGACAGCCCACTGCCGTATAGACAAAAATATCTGCCAGACTTGGCAAGCTAGAAAAGTGGGGCAAGGCAAATAAGAATGACGGAAAGAGAAGATCCAGCCCCCACCTCGAATTCTTAAAGAAGGCATGTTGAAGCAATCCCCTACATACCAATTCTTCCATCAGAGGTCCTAGTACGATTAAGGTTAGGTAAACACCAAACTCCGCAAAATTTGTCTCACTATAAGCAATAAACAAATTCCACCCTTCATTGGTTCCCTGAACGTGTTTAGCTGTCAGATAGTTAAAGCAGATAAGCACAACAGCTGCTAACACCGTCAGAACAGAATAGCTCAACCACTTTTTCCTAGGGATACGAAAGAGATAAGCATGGCCCGACCTGACCAAAATCCAAACCATCAAGCCGATAAAGAGAAGGCTGATGATGTTTCGAATCCAGATAATATTTCCTACCCAAGACGAGAACTCCCAATAATTGCTCCAAAATTGGGGCGTCCAAGACAGTCCGAAAAACAGAAACAAATAAGAAAGAATTGCACTCGTTTTGAAAAGAATAGAGTGTCTTTTCATATAAATCCTCCTACTATCTACAAGACAGGATGGCTCCCCTTGTCAGGCTCTACTGCTGTAAGATTAAGAAGACAGTTTGTTCTTTTTAAGGATAACCTGACTACTAGATAATAGATACATTAAGGCATTAAAGACAATGAAAATATGTCCATAGAATAAAATCAACCTCGCATCCAAACCAAGATAAAGTTTGATTATCAAAAAGATGAGCAAAAGAATTTGAAACCATAAGGTTTTTCCAAAAATAAATTTAAAGCGATTTCGAATGTCTACTTCCTTGATTTTTACCGCCAACCCTTTATTGGCAAGAAGGAAAACTCCTGCCTCAAACAAACCACTGTAAAGAACAAGCCACCCAATCGATACGATAGAGATTTGTAAAAATGTCCCTAAAAGAATATCCAACACACTACTCAAGAAAATAACAAGAAATAGTCTGTATTTCATATATATAAGCGATTAGTTGTTGATAGAATTCTGTTTCTGAAATACCTCTATACAAACAGATAATAGACATAAAGCCTGTCAAGCCGATGAACATGAGTTGATTGGTTCTAGGACTAACCAAATCATCATTTACTTATATTTAAGAGTATCTCTTTTATGTTAGTGTATGTTAACACTAAAAAACAAGTTAGGCCAATAATATTTAAAATGAACAATAACGGGGTTAAGTCTCTAAAAAAATTATCTACTGACACTACAAGAAATACTATACATATTATAGTCGAAACTATCTTTTTCTTATCCATAATTATTTACTCCTTTCCTAACAAATCCAGCTTATCAATCAAGAGCGATTTTTAACATAATGTAGCAGCACCCGTTGCAACTTTGACAATTTCAGTATAGCACTATTTGTTAAAGTTTTTCATCCAAATCTTGAATAGTCATCGAGACATCTTGAATTGTAAAAACTTCATTAGCCCCTACTTTTTATAATACTTCAAGCCCCAAATAAGCAGAAGCATGATAATCAAGCAGAGAATAGCACCAATGTAGGCAATCAATTGCTGATAGGATTCTCCTGCTGTGATACCTCTATACAAACAGATAATAGACATAAAACCTGTCAAGCCGATGAACATGAGTTGATTGGTTCTAGGACTAACCAAATCATCATCTTCAAACTCTCTTATCCTCATCTCCCTAGTGAGGTAAACAGTAACCAAAATCGAAGCCAAGTTAATAACCACTAAAAGAAATTGGAAAACCAAGGAAAAATTTAAAAACTGACGAGATAGAAATAGATAAGTAGAGACAAGCAAGGGCAACTGACCTAAGAACAATCTCGCAAGGAAGATGTTCCGTTTTTTAGCAAGAAAAGTTTTCATTTCTTTGCTCCTTTCTTTTTAGTTAAAGCAAGATAAATCATAACCGCAATCATATAGGCTATAGTATAAAATAGCTGATACCAAGCACTCTCCCTAAGCGGATATAGAAAGATGGACATGATTAGATACAAGATGAAAATGACAAGTATTTTTTTCTTCATAAGATTTCCTCCTAAATGTTTGTTGAGCTAGAACCTTTACACTATTAGTATAGCACTTATTTTGACCTTGGATCACTCAAATCACGAATGGTCATCAAAACATCTTGAATTGTAAAAAATTTAAAAAGCAAGCATGAAAAACATACTTTCCTCTTTATATTGTATTGATACCAACTTGTTTGTAGACTTTTCATCCTGCTATCACATATCATTTTGACAGGCGAAACAAAATTAAAGAAACTCCCCTGTAAATTAAGCTAGCAAATACAGGGGAGAAATTTATTTTTTAGAGGGTACTATCTGTATCCTTTTTGGGAGATTTTGAAAATATTTTTCTAATTAAATCATCCATATAAGGACCAAATATACCAACTACTAAACCAATAATAAAACTTTTAAAATCCATAATTACCTCCAAGTACACAAGCTCAAGTCTTTAAGCAACCATAATAGCCAATTGTAACATTGTTTTTGCATTCACGAGGAATACCTCTTTTTACTTTCGTCCTATTACAACCTTAATAAGGTTAGTATACTACTATTTTTTAAAATTTTCCATCCAAATCACAAATGGTCATCAAAACATCTTGAATTGTAAAAAATTTAAAAAGCAAGCATGAAAAACATACTTGCCCTAGGGGAATTTAACAATGTGAAAATACATCGAAAGCTATTCAGCCTTACTTCCGTCTGTTCTCATATATTCTCATGATCGCAACAAGGATAGCAGCTGTCCCACTTGCCAAAGCGATAAGGGTAATGATAATGTTGAGGATTTCAGGCGTACTCCCTATTCTGTTGATAAGACGGAGTAGGGATATAACTGTCAACTGAATCAGGAGTATTGATTCTACTCTTACCAATGAAGTCAGTTGATTTTCAACCGCATATAAAAATGCTGGTAATAAAACACAGGCTATAGCAATCACAAACAGATTGCTCCCTGTTTCTTCTCCCTTGTTCACAACGGAAAGCATGAGAAGATTCGATGCTATGATCAACGTAGAACAGATGATAAAAAAGGATTTCTTATTCATATAGGGTACCTCATATACTATGGCATTTTAATTGATGACTGCAGGCAGTACTTCTTTCCACAAGTCTTCTAATCATCAACTGACATCGAGTGAACTGTTAAAACCTGACGAAAGACTTGATTTTGGCAGGTGGTATTTAGACTGGTATTAGGATGACTTGCCACAATCTTCATAACGGTATAGAGACCAACTCCTCTCTCCTCCCCTTTAGAACTGGCTCCAAAGGAGAAGATTTCAGAAATATCGATGCCCTCTTCTTTGATGGAGTTTTCAATGATAAAGGTCTCCTGTGCCCCATTTTTTAAAAAGGCGATTGAAACATGAGGTTGACTGGCCTCTACACTAGCTTCAATAGCATTGTCACAAAGGATAGACACAATGGTTAGAAAATCAAGTAGACTCATCCCCTCGACCTGAATCTCCTCAGGAACTTCGACATTAAAGACAATCTTCTTATCTCTAGCTTTTAGAAATTTCCCTGCTAGAAGACTTTTGAGGGCTTTATCACGAATATTCACCAATCGTCCAAGATCATATTTATTGTCATGTAATTTCTCACTGGAATCCTTTAAGACCGAGTCGTAGACCTCTTTTATCTGCTCCATATCCTCCTCTTCAATGCCCAGACGTAAGCTGGTCAAGAGGTTAGTGTAATCATGGCGAAAGCTCCGGACTTCCTTGTAAAGCTCCTCTATATGCCGACTATAGCGTTCCATATCTCTGTAGCGCAAGACCTGCTCTTGGTCCAGTCTCTCATGAAGTTTGTCCTTCAAATAGGTATCCAATTTCTTGATCATCCCCATAAAAAAGAGCAGGTAAAACACTAGAATCAGATGGCGAACAGTCGTTGATTGAATACCTTGTTCATATTCAAAGAAAGACAGACTTTGCATCACTAGATAGTAGCCCCCCATTATCCAGTTAATCGTAGTCAGGGACTTTTTAAAACCTTTATCGAGAATCTCCCTTCTCAAGTTAGTGAAATCATAGTCCAACCATTTCAAAAAGACTAAAACTATGAAGCAAACGAATATCGTCATCAATAAAAAGATAGGATTGCTATCTTTATCTACAATTTCTTGTCCCCAAAATGGAAGCACAAAATAGGAGACCCCTCTATAAAAGAGATTCACCAATATCATTGGAAAGAGACCATAAAAGAAGAGGAGTTTTTTAGGAAGCCCTCTTAACAGTAAGAAAGACAAGCCTATACCGTACAAGGGGTCCATAAAATAAAATAGGAAACTATCTCCTACCATATAGCCAATCATTAAAAAAACAAAGGCCAACAGTATCTTAAAAAGAAAGGCCTTAAAAATCCTCTCAAAAGTGAGACCAATTCCATCCACCTTAAAGAAAATGACAATTTCTAGTCCATGAGTAACAAGTGTATATAATAATATCCAAGCAATATTCATAAACTCTCCTAGCTCAATGCAAGTTATTGATAGCTTCAGACACTTCTCTGACCTTATAACGCGCGATTAGACAGCTTCCACCATTGGGAAAGAAAAGGAGTTTTTCTTTCTTATCCAAACGAACCACATTGGCAGGATTGATGAGAAAAGAGCGGTGGCACTGCAAGAGACGAGGCTCCTGCTTGAAAACCTCCTCTAAGCTCGCTGTAAATTCCAGTCTGTCTGTCTTGGTATAGAGAATAACACGATGGGCTCTGGGCGACGTTTCGAGATAGTAAACCTCTTGAAAAGGATACTGAAATTGGGCAAATTTTGATTTAAAGTAAAAGCAATCTTCCGCCAGACTCTTACTATCTTGACTATTGGCATAGAGGAGGGCTGTCTCGATCCGAGACTCAAACTCCTCAGCTGACAAGGCCTTATCAATATAGTCCAAAGCAGACACTTGGTAGCGAAAGGACAGGGGCATAAACTCCGAGTGAGTCGTCACAAAGACAATCAGGGCATAAGGATCCCGATCCCGAATCTTTCTAGCCACTTCCAGACCCTTCATCTCCTCATTTCGAATCTCAATATCCAAAAAGAATAGCTGATGGGCTCCCTTCTCATGCACCTCTGCCAGCAGCTGGTCTGGCTTACCAAAAACTTCAAAAGAGCTGGGAGTGATATGATGCTCCTTCAAGAGTTTCTCAATCGTCGTTTCAATCCTAGTCTGTTGGGAAAAATCATCTTCTAAAACAAATATTCTCATCTTCTTACTCTCCTTGTTTCGATTTCTTCCTAAAAATAGAATAGCAAAAATACTATGATACAAGCCCACCCAATCCTAAACAGGCCTTTAACGCTCCTGAAAGGTATCTTGTTCCTCAAATAAGCATGATAATCTTACCACTATTTTATCATAAAATCTTAACAGTACCATTCAGGAAATTTCAAGAACAATTAAAGATTTGATGGTGAAAAAGGAGATAAAAGTGATAAACTGACAGTATCAAAACACAGTTGCTAGAAACAAGACTGGCACCAAGATTAAAGGAGGAATTCTCATGACAGATACAGACCCTATCAAAAGAGCTCAGACTTTGATTACTGACTTAAACAAAGCCTACCAAGCATGCAAACAGGCAAGCGCTGACGACGTCCGCTTTCAGGAGCAGCTAAACTCTATTCTTGGTTTTCTAGCCAAGTCTGAGACAGTGGATAATCGAGTCTTGATTGAACTGGAAAAATTTTACCAGACTTCCAGCCTTCTCATGGGACTCAGTGCTCTCAATCCAGATGCTCCAACTCGCGCCGCTTGGCGGGCCTATGACCGCTTCCACTTTGACCAAGTCAAGACCAAGTTGAGTCTCTACGGACCAACCATTATCCTGTAGAAAATAAAAGAAGCTGAGACAGACTGAACTCAACTTCTTTTTTAGTGTCATATAGGCAATGTTAGTCCTGCATCTGACGTTTTACCTGATAAGGCAAATACAAGACTAGTAAAACCAAACCAGCTCCCAGTAAGGCTAGAAGGGCCAGTTTTTCTTGGAAGGTAATCAACCCGACAACTAATTCCACAAGTAAAACAAAAATGGTCAATCCTCGGACTACAGCCTGTAAGCCTTTTTCCTTTTGCCCCTTGTCCAGTGGAAAGAGTTGGGTCAAATACTGGTAGTCAAAGGCATGATAGAGGGCCAGCAACTGGAAGAGCAAGAGGTAGTTAAAGAGAACCACCACTGCTGTCGCAATCCAAGCTTGCTCGATAAAAACCTGCGCCAGTATGGAAAGCAAGAGAAGACGGAGACTGAGCGCAAAGAGGTCTCCATTTCGTAGATAAGAACGCAGATAGAGATTTTGCCAAATCTTCCCAGGGGCCTTCTGAACAGCCTTTAGGATAAAGTCCAGATAGGCACGACGCTTGACGCTGTTTGAAATCCCCTTGACCTGCGTAAAGAGGGCAAAGAAACGAAGCAAGACTTGCTTACGCTTGCTTTCTTGGGAAATGACATAATCCCAGTCTAGTCCAGTTTCAGTAAAAAATTTGCTGGCCTTTTGACGAAAGAGGAAATATTTTCCTACCCCCAATAAAAGCACATAGACCAGAAAAACAGGCAAGCCATAACCCATTGCTAAAAATAAAGGCGTAAATAACAGCAAGAAAAGGGTCTGCACAAAGAGCCAAAAGACTAGGGAAATGCCAGTTTGACGCTTGAGATGGAGCTTGATTTCCTCTTCTCCGACCAAGAGAAAGAGCTTGTCTGGAGCCTCCATATAGGTGGCAATTCCTCCCCAAAGCAAAAGTAAAACAGACGTAATTCCTACAAACAAAAGAATAGGCCAATGATTTTCAGGAAAATGTTGTAAGAGTTGACTGTACTGGTAGGCTAAAAAACCCAGCAAGACAAGCAGGAACAAGACAAAGTGGTCATTGAGAACATAGCGCAGATAACCAAGACACTCCTTACGAAAAGCCTGCTTTCTCTTTAAAAACAAGTCTTTCATAGCTCCTCCTCTTTGGTCAGAGCCAAGTAAATATCATTCAAACTAGCCTCAGGCATATCAAAGGCTTCGCGCAGTTGCAGGAGATTGCCTTTGGCACGCATCTCTCCCTTGTGGAGAATAACAAAGGCATCACACATCTTTTCCGCTGAATCCAGCACGTGAGTACTCATGAGAATAGACTTACCCTTTTGCTTTTCCACTTCCAAAAGCTGAATCAAGTCTGCAATAGCCAGCGGATCAAGACCAAGGAAAGGCTCATCCACGATGAAAAGACTCGGATCCACCACAAAAGCACAGATAATCATGACTTTCTGCTTCATCCCTTTTGAAAAATGAACAGGGAACCAGTCCAATTTCTGGTCCAGACGGAACATTTTTAACAAAGGTTCTACTCGATCAAAAGCCACTTTCTGCTCAATACCATAAGCCATGGCAACCGTTTCGATATGCTCTCTGAGGGTCAATTCCTCATACAAGCTAGGTGTCTCAGGAATGTAACCAATTTGCTTGCGATAGCTAGTCGCATCTTCTTGCAGGGTCAGGCCATTGATATTAATGGAGCCACTATAAAGTGTCAACAGACCAATAATCTCATTGATTGTCGTCGATTTCCCAGCACCATTGAGACCAATCAAACCGACCAGCTGCCCACTTTCAACAGTAAAAGACACATCTTTCAAGACAGGGACATGGACATAGCCACCTGTCAGGTTTTTAATTTCTAACATATTTTCTCCAAATCTGGTATAATGTAGCTATATTATATCAAAATTCAATACAGTAGAGGTAGATTTTATGTCAGATTGCATTTTTTGTAAAATCATCGCAGGGGAAATTCCTGCTTCAAAAGTATATGAAGATGAGCAGGTTCTTGCCTTTCTGGATATTTCTCAAGTGACACCAGGACACACCTTAGTCGTGCCAAAAGAACACTATCGCAATCTTTTGGAAATGAACGCTACTAGCGCCAGCCAACTCTTTGCCCAAGTACCAAAAGTAGCTCAAAAAGTCATGAAAGCTACCAAGGCTGCTGGTATGAATATCATTGCTAACTGTGAAGAAATCGCAGGTCAAACCGTCTTTCATACCCACGTTCACCTCGTGCCTCGCTACAGTGCGGACGATGACCTCAAGATTGATTTTATCGCCCACGAACCTGACTTTGACAAACTCGCTCAAGTCGCTGAAACCATCAAAAACGCCTAAGGAGTTACCATGAAATTATCCAACCTACTGCTATTTGCAGGAGCCGCAGCCGGAAGTTATCTGGTCACAAAAAATCGCCAAACCATCACAGATGAAGTCTTGAATACAACTGACCGCGTTCAAGCTATCAAGGATGATGTGGATATTATCCAAAACAGCCTGCAAATCATCGACCAGCAAAAAGAACTCATCAAGGAATATCAAGAAGACCTGACTTACAAGTTTAAGGTCGTGGAAAAGGATATCCAGACTAGACTAGCTGTGATTAAAGAAACACAGGAACTTGAAGATAAGTAAAAGAGCCACTCGGCTCTTTTTTAAAAGGTAAACAAGTTATAGTGAATTGAATTTAGAATAGCACATCATAGTTTCTAAAGCATTGTTAGAGATTACTTTAAAATCCTCTTATCAATTTGTTCATATTATATTTCAATCTACTATATATATCCCATCAACTATGCATCATAATTTAGGTAACTCATACTCAATAAAAATCAAAAAGCAAACTAGAAAGCTAGGCACAGACTGCTCAAAACACCGTTTTAAGGTTGTGGATAGAACTGACGAAGTCAACTCAAAACACTGTTTTGA
>NZ_VMLJ01000012.1:0-54660 GCF_013276615.1 Streptococcus sp. 1621 | reverse complement strand
AAGTCAGTAACCATACCCATGACAAGCCGACGCTGACGTGGTTTGAAGAGTATCATTCACCATTTCACAACTAAATCGAAGACTTTCTGCCGTAATGAAAACAGCTGAAACAGCTTGGTTTCAGCTGTTTGGAAACTTTAAGACTTAGGTTCAAAGTTTAGGTATGGAACTTCGAAGGAGGTCGCTACCGTCCGTCATTACTTAGGAAAGTCTTAAAAAATCTATAAAGTAAAAAGAGCCCGACAGCTCTTTTTGCTTTATTCTCCTTCAAAAGCATCTTTAATATGGTCAAAGAAGCCTTTTTTCTTTGGATTGACTTTTAAATCACCCGCAGCTGCGAATTCTTTCAAGGCTGCTTTTTGGCGGTCGTTCAAGCCTGTCGGTGTTACGACATTGACAGTAACGTATTGGTCACCAACTACACCACCACGAAGGCTCGGAGCTCCCTTACCACGTAAACGGAATTTCTTACCAGTCTGAGTTCCCTCTGGGATAACCAATTCAACATCACCGTGAACCGTTGGGATATCAACTGTATCACCAAGAGCTGCTTGGACAAAGTTGAGGTTGAGATTGTAGAAGATAGTCGTTCCTTCACGTTCAAACTTGTCGCTAGCTTCCACAGAAACTACTACATACAAGTCACCATAAGGTCCACCGTTAAATCCTGCTTCACCTTGACCTGCTAGGCGAATTTGTTGACCTGTTTCCACACCAGCAGGGATTTTGACATGTACGCTATGCGCTTGTTTTTCATGACCTGTTCCGTGACAAGTTGTACATGGATCTTTGATTTCTTTTCCGCGACCATGACAGACATCACAGGTTACTTGGCGACGCATCATACCAAGCGGAGTCTGCGTATCAACGTTAATGACACCAGCGCCATGACAGCGTCCACAAGTGACTGGACTTGTTCCTGGCTTAGCACCAGAACCATTACATGTACGACAGCTAGCTTCACGGTTGTACTTAACTTCTTTTTCAGCTCCAAAAATAGCTTCTTCAAAGGTCAAGTTCACACGATACTGGAGGTCATCCCCCTGACGAGGAGCGTTTGGATTGCGCGAAGCTCCGCCTCCTCCAAAGAAACTTGAAAAAATATCCTCAAAACCACCGAAGCCTCCTGCCCCACCGAAGCCTCCTGCCCCATCGAAACCGCCAGCTCCACCAAAACCACCGTTGGCTCCAGCAGCACCGTATTGGTCATAGGCAGCACGTTTTTGGTCGTCACTCAAAGTCTCATAGGCTTCCTGAACTTCCTTGTACTTTTCCTCAGCACCAGGCTCCTTATTGATATCTGGGTGATATTTTTTCGAAAGCTTACGATAAGCTTTTTTGATTTCGTCTGCCGAAGCGTTTTTTGACACCCCCAGACGATCATAAAATTCAGTATTGTTCATAATTCAAGATACAAAGGGCGTCAAACGGACACAGCCAAAATAGGAGTTTTGACGACGGACGCTTGCGTCCTAGAAAAAACTATCTTTTTGGCACAGTCCGTAGCCCGTGTTCAGTTACGAACACCCTTGTTCCTTTCTATTGATGTTCTGAATCGAACCACCATTTAGGTCGGGTTCAATTCCTTTCTTTATATATTGACAAGACAAACCCCAAATAAATCAGGTTCAGATCCTTTTTATCGAAAAACAGAGGCTGGGTTGCAACCTCTGGATTTCTTCCTATCATTACGACGTTCAAAAACAAAGTCGATTATACTTTGTTTTTGAACTAGTAAGGCGTTTAGGCAAGTCGCCATAGCGATTGCAGTCGAATGACAAACTCTTTAGCCATTTGTCATTCTTAACGAGTTAGGCTTAACTGAGTTTCGGCTAAAAACTTCGGAAAAAAGATAAGCCATCTTTTGTGCATCGCACAAGGCGATGGCTTCCTATTTTTCTTTCGTTTTCTTAACGCCTCAACATCTTACCGAATCGAGCACGCCCTAACCTCTTGGTGAAAAAGACAAATCTTTCTAGAAACTAAAGTTTCTGCGTCAGATTTCCTATTTTCACTGTGAGGTTTTAACGGGCTTTGCATCTTATTTTTCCGTAAACTCTCCGTCTACGACGTCATCGCCTGCGTTTCCTGTTGCTTGTGCGCCTTCTGCTCCTGCTTGAGCTTGTTGCGCTGCTGCGGCTTGTTCGTAGAGTTTAACAGCAAGGCCTTGAGCTTTTTCGTTCAATGCTTCAAGTTTTGCTTTCATGTCGTCCAAGTTGTTATCTTCTTGCGCTTTCTTAAGGTCATCAAGGGCAGCTTGGGCAGCTTCACGTTCTGTGTCGAATCCTTTGCCTTCAGTTTCCTTGATAGTCTTTTCAGTTGCGAAGATAGCTTGGTCTACTTCGTTACGAAGGTCAACTTCTTCTTTACGTTTCTTATCTGCTTCAGCGTTAGCTTCTGCATCTTTCATCATGCGGTCAATTTCTTCGTCAGTCAAACCTGAGTTCGATTGGATCACAATTGTTTGTTCTTTTTGAGTTCCAAGGTCTTTAGCTTTAACAGACACGATACCATTCTTATCGATGTCAAATGTTACTTCGATTTGAGGAATTCCACGAGGTGCAGCTGGGATATCAGTCAATTGGAAACGTCCAAGAGTCTTGTTATCTGCTGCCATTGGGCGTTCACCTTGAAGAACGTGGATATCAACGGCTGGTTGGTTGTCTGCCGCAGTTGAGAAGACTTGTGATTTAGATGTTGGAATTGTTGTGTTGCGGTCGATGAGTTTTGTGAAGACACCACCCATTGTTTCAATACCAAGTGACAATGGTGTTACGTCAAGAAGGACAACGTCTTTGACATCACCAGTGATGACACCACCTTGGATTGCCGCACCCATAGCAACTACTTCATCAGGGTTTACTGATTTGTTTGGTTCTTTACCAGTTTCAGCCTTAACAGCTTCGACAACGGCTGGGATACGAGTTGAACCACCAACAAGGATAACTTCGTCGATTTCTGACAAGCTCAAACCTGCATCTGAAAGGGCTTGACGAACTGGAACTTTTGTACGTTCAACAAGGTCACGAGTCAAATCGTCAAATTTCGCACGAGTCAAAGTCATTTCCAAGTGAAGAGGTCCAGCCTCACCTGCAGTGATGAATGGCAAGCTGATTTGTGTTGAAGTTACACCAGAAAGATCTTTCTTCGCTTTTTCAGCCGCATCTTTCAAACGTTGCATCGCCATCTTGTCAGTAGACAAGTCAATACCGTTTTCTTTCTTGAATTCTGCTACCAAGTGATCGATGATTTTTTGGTCAAAGTCATCACCACCAAGTTTGTTGTCCCCTGCAGTTGACAATACGTCGAAGACACCGTCACCCAATTCAAGGATAGAGACGTCGAATGTACCACCACCAAGGTCAAATACCAAGATTTTTTCTTCTTTGTCAGTCTTATCCAAACCGTAAGCAAGAGCTGCTGCAGTTGGTTCGTTGACGATACGTTCTACTTCAAGACCAGCGATTTTACCAGCGTCTTTTGTTGCTTGACGTTGAGCATCGTTGAAGTAAGCTGGAACTGTGATAACTGCCTTGGTTACTTTTTCACCAAGGTAGTCTTCAGCGTAGCCTTTCAAATATTGAAGAATCATAGCTGAGATTTCTTGTGGAGTGTATTCTTTTCCGTTAGCAGAAACTTTTTCAGAAGTTCCCATTTTAGATTTAATAGAGATAACTGTATCTGGGTTTGTGACTGCTTGACGTTTCGCAGCGTCACCAACGATGATTTCGCCGTTTTTGAATGAGACTACAGATGGAGTTGTGCGGTTTCCTTCTGGGTTTGCGATGATTTTGCTTTCAGTTCCTTCAAGAACTGCAACTGCTGAGTTTGTTGTACCTAAGTCAATACCGATAATTTTAGACATGTGTTTTTCTCCTTAAATTTTAATTCGAATTTTGATTTTTTGATATTTCCCTTAAGTGGTGGGGACGTGAGCAACTCCCTTCGGGATTTCATCACTTATTTTTGAGCCTATTGTCTCAAAAATCCCCTGTTTCAGTAGCTTTTGCTACTGAAACTTTCACCACGGTGGGAAATATCTTCCTTGCAAGCCTCCGGCTTGCCTCTTATCTTTCTTTCATAGTTTAGTGTCGTTTCGGACAAGTTTTCTATTATGTAAATTGCGACACGAGGAGTCGAAATCGATTTTATTTCGACGACGAGTTAGTAAGGAGGCTAGGCAAACGCCATAGCGATTGCCGTTTTCTGACAAGTTGCTTCAGCTACCGTCAGAATTGCCTAATCGAACACGCCCTAAGCTCTGAGTAAAAAAGATAGATTTTCTTGTGTTCATCGAACACTTCGTCAATCTCCTATTTTTACTGTGAGCTTTTTACGGGCTTTGTATCTTAGTTATACACCACTACCATGGCTGGGCGTAGGATGCGGTCATGGAGTTTGTAGCCTTTTTGGAAGACTTGGGCGATGGTATCTGCTGGGTGTTCATCGTCTGCTGGAAGAGTTTGGATGGCCATATGGTAGTTATGGTCAAATTCACCGTCAGCTGCGATTTCTTCGATTCCTTCTTCTTTCAAAGCATGAATCAAACTTTCTTGCACCATTTCCAAGCCCTTCTTCACATCATCTGTCAAACCTTCAACTGCGAGTGCACGCTCAAGGTTGTCCAAAGAAGGGAGAATCGCTTTTGCCAAATCCTGGCTACGATAACGTTGCAAGTTTTGACGCTCTTCATTGGCACGGCGTTGAATGTTTTGCATTTCTGCATGAGCGCGAAGGTATTTGTTTTCAAATTCATCTGCACGTTCATTTGCCAAGTCCAATTCAGACTTCTCAGGAGTTGTTTCTTCTACCGTTTCCACAACTTCCTCTTCTTGAACTTCTTCTACTTCTTCATTTTTTATATCTTGGGCCATTTTCGCCTCCTTTAATGATTTCAATCTTAATGTACTTCGTAATGATTACTGCTGAGGTAGCGGTAAAAATCTGTCAACTTCATGGTCAAAACACGATTGACCACATTGACTTGGTTGATTAGCTGTTGGTAATCCAGATTAACCGGACCGATAATGGCTAGAATTCCAACTCCGCGATAAGGAATGAGGAACTTGCTACTAATCACCGCTAGGTCAGCTAGACAGGACTCTTGACTGTCCGCAACTCGGACATTTTGCATCTGATCCTCATGCATCCCCTCACGAATCTCCAGAGCCACCTTTTGCGGTTGATCAAAGAACTGATAAGCTGCCAGATTAGCAAAATTCAAGAGATTTACCTTGCCCGCCACTACAATGTTTTCGTTGAACATTTCCTTAAAAATGTGTTCAAAGAGATCGATAACATTGTCCGTTGTTGTAAAGTAACGCTGGATAATCTGCGGAATCTCCGTCCGAATCTTGTAGTGAATATCTAAAACGGTGTGGCCGAGGAAACGTTCCTGAATGATGCTCTTCAGCTTCAGCAAGTCCTCCTGCAAAAAGTTCCTTGGAATCAGAAACTGACTGGTAACCGTTCGCGACTCGTCTAGGGTGAATACTGCCAAGGCTGTATGTTGCCCCAAAACAACGATATCAAAGGCTGTCAACCGTTGCTTGCTGGGCTCAACATCCAGTGCTACTACCGTACAGCCACTCAAGTCTGTCAGTAGATTAGCAGCCTCTTGCAGAATATCCTCCAATTTGAAGAATTCCTGATCAAAGGCTTTGACAATCTCGTAAACCTCATTTTCAGCCAGTCGGTCAAAATCCAGTGAGTGTTTCACATAGTACTGAAAACCAGCAACACTTGGCATGCGACCGCTTGAAGTATGAGCCTTCTCAAGCAAACCTTGCTTTTCTAAAGCCGCCATGTCATTACGAATGGTTGCACTGCTAGAGTTAATAGACTCTTGCAAGGCTTTGGATCCGACAGGTTCGTGCGTTTTGGTAAAGATGTCAATAATCAGATTTAAAATATCCTGCTGACGCTCTGTAACCACCTCATCACTCCTCTCTGTCTGATCGATTAGCACTCAACATACTCAAGTGCTAACTCATGATTCTATTATACACCCTTAAAAGAGAATGTCAAGATAAAAACTCAAAAAATTAGCACTCTTTTGCCAAGAGTGCTAAAAATCGGTCTGAAGACCGAGAAACTCACCTTCCATCTACTTGATATTTCCTTTTTAGTCTGAAATAACCATAGATTAGATAAGAAATCATAAAGGCATATAGAACAAAAATGACAGAGAAAGGTTGCGACAGTTCTTCTCGAAACAAACTCATACAAACAACAAGACCGCCTAAGAAAGTAGCTGTACAGGAACGAAGTCTAGATCGCATAACTTCCCATCTAAGACCCTTGCTCATATCCTCCGGAAGTAAATCAAAAGATGATTTACGAAGAACCGAACAAGAACCTGCTTCTATCAATTCCCAACCGCTATTTCTAAAATCTTGCAGTTCATGCTTATATTTTTTAAGAAATCTAGAATCATAGATACAGTAGATGACATCGTCTGGTTGACATTGGTCAAAATAGAACAAACCAAAACGACTCGTTCTATACCTCCAACCTTTCAAATGCATCTCATGTAAATATTCTTCTTCCTTGTCCAAATCAACAATGGTGAAAAACCGAAATTGTACTTTGCTATTCATTACCTTACCTCCAAATCAGAAAACATACATGGTTTTATTTGTCAGATAATTCTTTCCATTTTTGAAACAAGCTCCAAAAAATATAAGAAATCTGAATCGCAAAAACTATCAATAAAACCCAATCTATTATGAAAATCAAAAACACTACCCAACTGAAAGAACTACCTCCACTGACAAACTTTGAGAAAACCGGTAGTAGAGCTAAAAAGAGAAGCAAAATAGGAAGCATCCGCCTCGTTAAAATCCGTTTGACCATAGCTAACTTCCCAGCAGCGTCATTATAGATTTCAAATTCTGCATTCGATTCAATTTCAGAATGAAGCTTTCTAAAGTAGGAAAACCCATTAAAGTCTGTAATATGCTCCCAGCCACAGTCTTTAAATAATTGTAAATAGGAGGCTCTATCTGATTTTTTCATGGGATAAAAGTCCAACTGATAAGATACTTGCTCAGGCTGACATTTTTCAAAGGTATACTTAACTGCAAACAATAAGATAGAATAACTTACTTTTCTAAGTTTCCAGCCCTTAGCATGCATTTTTCTAAGATATAAAGCCTCCCTCTCATAATCCGCAATTGTAAAAATTCGATAAACAACTTTCTTTTCCATCATCTTTCCTCCCGACTATTTCTGTAGAGTCGTTCAATACGTTTCAATTCAATCTCTAAGACTTTGCGTCCCAAGTCTGTAATCTGATAGATTTTACGCTTTTCCTCTTCGCGGACAAAGGAAATCAAACCATCCTTTTCCATTTTTGACAAGGTTCCATACATAGTCCCAGGACTAATCGAAACTTGAGAATCTGTCATCTCCTTGACCTTTTGCGTAATACTATAACCATGACCTTCCTTTTGCAGACAGAACAAGATATAAAAACCCGTTTCCGTCATCGGAAGATAAACTCGACGAATCTTATCCGTTAATTCCATTTGCATTCACCTCCTATTAAATTCGATATATCGCACTTCGTTATATAAAATATATCACACCTCGATATAAAATACAAGAAAAAAAGACCGCCCTCAGGCAATCTTTCTTCTATATTAGTAAAGATCTAAATAGTTATCAATTTCCCATTGTGAAACGAAGGTTGCATAACTTGCCCATTCAATTCGTTTAGCTTCAAGGAAACTAGTATAGATATGTTCTCCAAGAGCTGCTCTGACAACTTCATCTTCAGTCAGAGCTTTCAAAGCGTTGTGAAGAGTTGATGGAAGGTCTGTAATACCAGCTTCCTTACGCTCTTCTGCTGTCATGATGTAGATATTTTCTTCGATAGGAGCTGGTGCTTCAATTTTATTTTCAATACCATGCAAACCAACTTCCAACAGCACAGCCATCGCGATATATGGGTTTGCCATCGGATCCACTGAACGCAACTCAAGACGAGTTCCCATACCACGTGAAGCAGGCACGCGCACAAGTGGCGAACGGTTACGACCAGCCCAAGCAATGTAAACCGGCGCTTCATAACCTGGAACCAAACGTTTGTATGAGTTAACCGTTGGGTTCATGATGGCAGTATAGTTGTAGGCATGTTTGATCAAACCACCAAGGAAATGGTAGGCCGTTTCTGACAACTGCATTCCTTTTGGATCATTTGGATCAAAGAAGGCATTGTTTCCTTCTGCATCAAACAAGGACATATTACAGTGCATACCTGATCCGGCAATACCAAATTTTGGTTTTGCCATAAAGGTTGCGTAAAGTCCGTGTTTGCGAGCAATGGTTTTAACAACGAGCTTAAAGATTTGAATCTTATCACAAGCACGGAGGACTTCATCATACTTAAAGTCAATCTCATGCTGTCCAACAGCAACCTCGTGGTGACTGGCTTCTACTTCAAATCCCATTTTGGTCAAGACATTTACAATCTCACGACGTGTATTGTCCGCAAGGTCAGTAGGCGCCAAATCAAAGTAGCCACCCTTGTCATTCACTTCAAGTGTTGGATCTCCATTTTCATCCAACTTAAATAGGAAGAATTCTGGCTCTGGACCAAGGTTGAAAGATTTGAATCCTACTTCTTCCATGTGACGAAGAGCTCGTTTCAAATTACCACGAGGGTCCCCCGCAAATGGTTCACCTTCTGTTGTATAGACATCACAGATCAAACCTGCAACACTTCCATTTTCATCTCCCCAAGGGAAGACTGTCCATGTATCCAAGTCTGGGTACAAGTACATATCTGACTCATTGATACGTACAAACCCTTCAATAGAAGATCCATCAAACATAGCCTTATTTGACAAGACCTTATCTAATTGTTCATCTGTAGCAGGAATTTCGACGTTTTTCATGGTTCCCAAAATATCTGAGAACATGAGACGGATAAAGGTAACATTTTTTTCCTTGACTTCACGACGAATATCTGCAGCTGTGATTGGCATGAGTTTTCTCCTTAATGTATGACTACTTGCGGTTGCCTAACCGCGACCAAAAGGTGACTGTAGTGAAGCAAAGCGACCCTGTTGGAGGAGTTCATTGTGAAGTGCACGACGCACCTCAGTCTGACTCACCGCTTTCTTGGATTTCGCTTCACGTTCAGCATATTTTTTCTTAATGGCAGCGATATTATAACCTTCAGAGATATAATCTTTGATTTCAAGTAGACGATCCATGTCATTCAAGGAATACATGCGACGGTTCCCTTCGTTTCGATCAGGCTTAATCAACTCTTGATCTTCATAATAACGAATCTGACGCGCCGATAGATCGGTCAACTTCATAACACTGCCGATAGGAAAAACAGCCATATTTCGGCGAAATTCTTTTTCCTTCATTTACAATTTCCTTCTTTCTGTCTATTATAGTCTAAAAAAAGACAAACGTCAATTGATAATGTTATAAAATGTAACATTATTTTTCTTTTTTCTCTAAAAAGAGCCGAATACGATCAATATCGTAATTTACGAGAATTGCGACAAAAACTCCCATGAAAGTTTCTGATACACGCGCAAATACGTACAAAATTGTCTCTCCGCTCGGGATCGATAGGGTAATGATTAACATAGCCGCTACACCACCAATAACCCCTGCTTTGTTATTCATGGCTACATTTGTCATAATGGTTAACATGGTGCAGATTGGAACAACTACCAAGGTCACCCAAAAGGCTTCGTGGAAAAAACTATTTATTAGGAAGAAAACCAAGGCATAGAGGCCACCGATACTATTTCCTAAAATACGCGAAGTCCCAAAATGAACACTCTTATCAAAACTCTCCCTCAAGCTAAAAACGGCTGTCAAAGCACCGATTTGAAGACCTTTCCAACCAAAAAAGCCAAAAATCAAGAGAACTAGAAAAACAGCAATACCTGTTTTAAAGGTTCGCATACCAAGTTTGAACTGGGATTTATCGAATTTATATTTTTTAAAATAACTCATAATCTCAACTTTCTATTTCCATTTTATCATAAATTGGCTGATTTTATGAGCAATAGTTGAGAGGAAGCGTTTTTATTTTAAGCAAAAGAAAAGAGGAACTTTCATCCCTCTCTTATTTGATTCATTTAGTTAATCTTATTTTTCTGTAAGTGCAGCCAAACCTGGCAATACTTTACCTTCGAGAAGTTCCATTGAAGCACCTCCGCCCGTACTAATCCATGAGAACTTGTCTGCACGGCCAAGGTTAATCGCTGCAGCAGCTGAGTCACCACCACCGATGATTGATTTAACACCTGGTTGTTTCACGATAGCATCCATCACACCGATTGTACCCGCTTGGAAGTCAGGGTTTTCAAACACACCCATTGGTCCGTTCCATACAACTGTTTTAGCACCAGTCAAAGCCTCGTCAAATTTAGCGATAGATTTTGGACCGATGTCAAGACCAAGGAAGCCTTCAGAAACTGCTTCACCTTCAGTATCACGAACTTCAGTGTAGTCAGCAAATGCATTTGCTTCTTTTGAGTCAACTGGCAAGATCAATTTACCGTTTGCTTTTTCAAGAAGAGCTTTCGCAACATCCAATTTATCTTCTTCTACAAGTGAGTTACCGATTTCGATACCTTGTGCTTTGTAGAATGTGTAAGTCATACCACCACCGATAAGGACTTTATCAGCTTTTTCAAGCAAGTTTTCGATAACACCAATCTTGTCTGAAACTTTTGAACCACCAAGGATAGCCACGAATGGACGTTCTGGAGTTTCAACTGCTTCTTGGATGTAGGCAATTTCGTTTTCAAGAAGGAAACCAGCAACTGCTTTTTCAACGTTTGCTGAGATACCAACGTTAGATGCGTGTGCACGGTGAGCTGTACCGAATGCATCGTTTACGAAGATACCATCTCCAAGTGATGCCCAGTATTTACCAAGTTCAGGATCGTTTTTAGATTCTTTTTTGCCGTCAACATCTTCGTAACGAGTGTTTTCAACCAAAAGAACTTGTCCATCTTCAAGAGCGTTGATAGCTGCTTCCAATTCAGCACCACGAGTGACACCTGGGAACACAACATCTTGACCAAGTTTTGCTGCTAAGTCAGCTGCTACAGGAGCAAGTGATTTACCAGCTTTATCAGCTTCTTCTTTCACACGTCCAAGGTGAGAGAAAAGAATTGCACGTCCACCTTGTTCGATGATGTACTTAATAGTTGGAAGAGCTGCTGTGATACGGTTGTCGTTAGTGATTACGCCATCTTTCAATGGTACGTTGAAGTCAACACGAACGAGGACTTTTTTACCTTTCAAGTCAACGTCTTTAACAGTAAGTTTTGCCATGTTACAAAAACCCCTTTATTTATTTTATTCGAAACTATTATATCACACTTTGGGAATATAAGGAAAGATTTCACAATATTTTTCGATATTTAATCTCCATGGTAACTTCTCAAAGTAACTTCCACTTGGATGACCAAAGTGGAAATTAGTCTAAAACGGATTTTTATGGTGGAATTAAGTATGAGACGTTTGAGTTAGAAATGAGGTCCACTATGACAAAATAGCATCCTACACACTACTTGTAGCTGGAGCTATCTACAAAGCTATTAAGAACCTAACTTTAATAGATGTCGACATAAAATGGGTCAACGATATCTACCTCAAAAATCATAAAATTGGAGGAATCCTTACTGAAGCAATGACCTCTGTAGAAACTGGCTTAGTCACAGATATCATTATTGGAGTAGGTATCAATTTCACTATTAAAGACTTCCCTCAGGAATTAAAAGAAAAAGCTGATAGTTTATTTAAAGTACCAGCACCTATAACAAGAAATGAATTAATTATCGAAATATGGCGTGCTTTCTTCGAAACACCAGCAGAAGAGCTATTATACCTATACAAAAAACAGTCATTCGTTCTTGGAAAAGAAGTCACTTTCACACTAGGGCAAAAAGACTACAAGAGACTTGCTAAAGATATCTCTGAAAGTGGTAAACTTTTAGTTCAATGTGATAACGGAAAAGAAATCTGGCTAAATAGCGGAGAAATTTCACTAAAAACTTGGAAATAATAGTAAAGTTATATAACAAAAAATAAACTATATAAAAAGAAAGAAATTTGTCCTTTCTAGAGCTTAGCTTTTCAGCTATATAATATTTGTAGTGGGTAAATCCCCTATGGATATTATGGAGCCTATTTTGTTGTAGAAAAAAGTCCCATAAGATTTATACAAAACATGAATCAATTTGAGCGAAAATCCCATGAATACAAGGCTATCAAGCGCTACTGGAAGCTCATTCAACAGGATAGTCGTAAACTCAGTGATAAGCGTTTTTATCGCCCTACTTTTCGTATGCACTTAACCAATAAAGAAATCCTAGACAAGCTTTTGAGCTATTCAGAAGACTTGAAACACCACTATCAGCTCTATCAGCTCTTGCTTTTTCACTTTCAGAATAAGGAAGCTGACAAATTTTTCGGTCTCATTGAAGACAATCTAAAGAAGGTCCATCCTCTTTTTCAGACTGTCTTTAAAACCTTTCTAAAGAACAAAGAGAAAATCGTCAACGCTCTTCAATTCTCCTATTCAAACGCCAAACTGGAAGCAACCAATAATCTTATCAAACTTATCAAGCGCAATGCCTTTGGTTTTCGGAACTTTGAAAACTTCAAAAAACGGATTTTTATCGCTCTGAACATCAAAAAAGAAAGGACGAAATTTGTCCTTTCTCGATCATAGCTTTTCTTCAACCCACTACAGTTGACAAAGAGCCCAAAGGTATCTCTTTAAAGATTAATTATCTTCCGTTTTGCGTTTAGTCGCAGCCAAACCAAGAACAGAAGTGAGTGTTAACGCACCTAACAAATTCATAGCAACTGAGTCAGATCCACCTGTGTTTGGTAAAACTTTTTTGCCAGTCAAGTTAGTTCGAGAATTATCACCTGTCTGAATCTCACCTTCAACATTAACGTCGTTTGGTTTATTTGTGTTATTTGTATTAGTCAATTTAGACGAATTTTTATATTCTGAAGTACTTGGTGTGACATCACCGTTCTCAGGGGTTACCGTATAAGATGTAGTGCGTTTCACAACATCGTTTCCGACTTTAAGGTATTCAACCTTGTCTTTCACTTCACCTGGTTTAACGATTTCGTCATTAACATTCGGTGTGACATCACCGTTCTCAGGGGTCACCGTATAAGATGTAGTGCGTTTCACAACATCGTTTCCGACTTTAAGGTATTCAACCTTGTCTTTCACTTCACCTGGTTTAACGATTTCGTCATTAACATTCGGTGTGACATCACCATTCTCAGGGGTCACCGTATAAGATGTAGTGCGTTTCACAACATCGTTTCCGACTTTAAGGTATTCAACCTTGTCTTTCACTTCACCTGGTTTAACGATTTCGTCATTAACATTCGGTGTAACATCACCGTTCTCAGGGGTTACCGTATAAGATGTAGTGCGTTTCACAACATCGTTTCCGACTTTAGTAAAAACCACATCACCTTTAGTCCCAACTTCAACAACCTTCTTCTCCATCGGAACATAATTTTCAACAGTAGTTGGATTACTCAAATCACCAGTGAACTTATTGACTTCATAAGTCGTTACATTTTCACGCAAACCTTCTTTACCATTAGATTTAATATTTCTAACACCGTAATTCAAAGTGTTATTAGCAACATATTCGGTCTCTACAGCTATTTTGGAAATAGGAACCCTCTCCACATTACCAACTTTAATGATTTTTGAAATAGCTTCTTTTTCGACAGATTCAGTAAAAAGATATTCAGACGAAGAACCTCGATAATTAACACCAACTTTGGAAATGATAGTTCGAGGTAAAATAACAGTCCCGTCATCCTTATAAATAGGCTCTTCAATATTATCGTCAATCAAGATTTTCTTATGGGTGCGAGTCTCAGCTAGGATTTCATCATAAGTGGCTGGATAATTAGAGTCCCACCCTCCCGTACTCCCATCACCATAATGTTCTTTAAGTTTAGACCTATTATCTTTGATCACTTCATAAGGTCGATAGACGATTTCGTTAAGATTATCACCTAAACTATAGATTGGTGATGAACTAAGACCATGTTCGATATCAAAGATTTGTTTACCACTCTCACCTTGTCTACCATCTTCATGGTCACCTTTTGTCAAATTTGAATCACCTTCATAAATAGTATCATAATCATAATAATTGACAACTTCAATACTATGAAAATTTTCAGCCGCATAAACAGTCCCATAATCGTCATTCATAATAAAATTGACACCATCGACAAGACCAATACTCAACAAACCAACAGCTACACTAAAAAGTCCAACTGTCAATTTTCTTAAAGCATATTTTTTGCGCAAAGTATACCCACTAAACATCTTATTTTTCATAAATACAAAACCTTTCAAAAAAATAATTTTAAAGTTATTATACCAAAAAAAAAATCTTTTATTTAATCTTCATCTTCTTTTTTTCTGTTTCAATGTCAAGGCTAAACTAGCAAAGCCAAGGCTGGCCAATCCTGCTATTAAGACTTCATTTGTAGCAACTGTCCCTGTATTTGGCAATTGTTTGCTTGCTTCTTCTGATTTAACTGCTGTATTTTGAGCTGATTTTTCCTGTGTAGCTACTACTGCTGGTTCTATTTTTACTTTTGTTCCAATTTCAACAATTTCTGGAATCGCTTCTTGGATGACTTCTGTTGAACGAAGGCGACGCTGACCGTTCCCATCAACTTCAAAGACATGTCTCAACAGACCATCTCGTCCCTGTATGATGACTCGTTGTTCCCCAACTAGCATATCAGCATTTTCATGCTCTTGACGGTCAAAAGCAACCTTTTCCTCTTGAACTTCCAATTTAGGAGCCTTTTGTTTATCAGAAGGAGGTTGATTAGTAGGTTTTGAAAGGACTGTGTTTTGTTGTTCTGGTTTAGTTGAGATAGTAACAAGGTCATTTGCACCATTAGATTCTACTCGTGGTTTTTCAGCAGATTCATAAACAAAGGCATAATGAGTAAAGTGTGGTGCTGTAAAGATGACATGACTATCCGTTTGTTCAAAAGCCAATTCTACTGCTTCTTTGCCTTCAGGTAAGAAGAAGACTTTCTTCACTTTCTTATCTTTTTCAATTGGAATTTTCACAATAGAAGCGTAAGAGAGATCAACGTCTTGACCTTTTTCATCTAGACCTTCTATTTCAAAGACATGAGCATCTTCTCCAGCAAAGTATTTCTTCTCTTCATCACTTGCTTGAACACGCTCTACTTTCAAGCCCTTGATGACAGTCTTTTCTTTATTTGAGAAGTGTACTTCAACATCTGTTTTACTATCAGAAAAGACTGCTGGTTTGTCTTCTTTCAATAAGGCAACCAGATCTTTCAAACTCTGTTTCGCTGTTGCAAGCTCTTCTGGACTCAAATCTACTTTTTCAACCAAGGCCTTGTTTTTCTCAAGAAGAGGAGCTAGGGCGGAACCTGAAGGATGGTTTGGTTTTGAAGTTAAGAGTTCTTGAGCCTCACCTGTTAAGCGATCGAGTTCTGTCTTTTCTTCCGTAAATTTCTCTTGACCATTCAGAGCTTTATGAGCTTCTGTCAATTTATTAAGTCGGTCATTAACCTGATCTTGGGTGCTAGTTTCATGGTCTTTCAACACTTGTTCAGCCGCTTCAATTGCTTTCAAGAAGGCTTCTTTTACTTCTGGTAAAGCAAAGTTATAGACCACCTTGTTCTTAGCCGCTTCAACTTCTGCTAATTTTTGTTTAAGGTACTCATCGTTCAATGCTGCTTTTGGAGATACCAAAACATCAAAGTTGACTTTATGACCTTGGTAACGAAGAGTCAAGGTTTGACGACCAGTCTTTTGAGCATGGTAACCAGTAATTTCAACTCCCTCATCAGTAAAGGAATGTTCTTCCATGGTGTCATTGCTATAAGCCACTGCAAAGCGTCCTTCAGACAAGTCTAAGCTATCACCAACTAGGTAATCTTTTTTCGGTTCCTGACTCACTTCAATTCCCAAAATAGTTTTCGGACTTGCTTCATCTTGGCTAGTGACAGTCACTGACAACTTCGCATTTACTGGTTGTCCCAAATATTGTAAAGTAAGATTTTGTTCTCCCTTATGATGCGTATCAAAGCCTGATACTGATACACCTGCGTGAGTTAGGCGAATGAGCTCGTCCTCAGCTCCTCCTTCATACTGAACTCGAAGAACACCACCTCTAAGGTCCAAATCCTCCCCTTCGGCGTAGCTTGTTTTCTTAGGTTCTGTTTCTAGGCTGACTGACTTGATTCTTCTGTCATCTTTTGGAACAGAAACTGCTAGGACATTACTAATTTCCTTGCCTGGCAACTGGGTACGATAGTAAAGAAGACCAGATTGATTTGTCAAATCCAATGGTGCACTTGCTAGGTCTCCTCCAACTTCGCTCTTCAAGGTTGCAAGCGGAGTTTGAGAATTTGGATTATCATAAACGGTAATGGTAGCTCCAGCTGGTACATCTGCAAAGCCAACTTGTACCTTGTTATTGCCTAAAGTACGAGCTGCAGTCTTGGCCATCGGAATATTGACACTTTCTGTATCAAGCTTTTCATACATTTTCCAGTTATAGATACGAATAGCCTTCCATGGAGTTCCATTGTCAGAAGTGACAACATTCAAGCGCCAATCTTGAGCTGTGATTGGTTTATCAAGGGTAATATCTGTAACATGGGCTTTATTGCCACGGACTTCCTTAGCCAACTTCCATTGACCATCCGCATCTTTATAATAGAGGTCAAAATCTTTGGTGTTCATCAAACCGTCGTTTACAGATTCTCCACCAGCTCCAGCATGGTCCATCACCCATCTAACAACTGTACGTGGCTGGGTCAAACGAATATCCACACTACCACTTAATTGTCCAGAAGACCACTTGTCTGACAGACTGGTAATGGTACCATTCAACATGCCTTCTATGCCTTCCCCACCTTCTGTTTTAGGGAAGGTACTATCAATAACTGTTGCACCTGGTACGATATTTTCAGCTAATGGTTTTGGTAGGCTGGTATCTTTTACAGTCATGCCTCAATCAAAGGTTGTGGTTGCAGCTTCTGAACGAACTCCATTTTTACCGACTGCTACAACTTTCAGTTCTTGAGTTGTACCTTGAGCACTTGCTGAACGGCTAACTTTTGGTAGATAAATAGTTGTAGAAGATGAGCCAGTTAGTAATTTCCAGCTGTCTCCATCTTTTTCGTAAACTTCATAGAAATCTGCATCCTTGTTGCCTTTAAATTGCACGACTGCTTCTGCTTCTTGGGCATTTTTTAGGACTTGTTTGGCTACAGCTACTGTGGTTGGTGCCTGAGGAGCATCTTGATTATTGCTGATGGTCAATTGCCCCAAGTTAAATTGATAACCTTTTAAGTCTTTATCATTTTCAAAATAGAGTTTAATACCGTAAATTGTTTTACCTGCCAAGGCACTCAAATCAAAATCATCGGTAGTCCAGTTATCTGAAACTGTCAATTCTTTACGGGCAGCTTCATCACCGTAGGTATAATCTTTCTTGGTTGCAAATTCTACATAAACCTTGGTCCCTTTGCCTCCTTTGTGGGCAACATGCAATTTGGTGGTATCTGTCACCTTCAAGCGAGTAGAGTACAAATTCACATCTTGCTTGGTCGCACCTGAAAGATCCCCTGCAAATTTGAGAGAAGTTCCACCATTATAAGCATCTTCAAAATCATAGCTTGCTTTCAACTTATCGCCAGTTGATTTTTGCCACCAGCGCCATGTTGGAAGAACACCTGAAACTGAACGGTAATTCCACTCAGAATCCTTAGAAACCTTACCATCTACGAACCATTTTCTACCATGACCTGTATTAAAAGAAGTAGTAAAAGTATTACCTACTGCTGGCGTACGGTCCGCAACTAGGTTAGCAATCCCATACCAATCTTTATCACCTGGTTTTTGGCCAGTAGGATCACCTTGGTAACCTGTAAAGAAGATATCTTCATTCTTATGATAATCTTCACCAGTTTTTCCTAAACTTGTAATGGTATCTGGGGCGAACAAACCAAGAGAAAGGCGTAATTTCCCATTTTCATCTAAAATGTCATTCCACTTAACCTTGGTCTTGTAGGAACCACCCTGTTGCAATTCCAAACCTGCAAATACATCATAAGGATTACGACCAATCCAGTTGGCAGTTGCAATAGTGTAATCATTTTTAGCCTTATCCCAGTTAAAGTTAGCAAAGAAGTTATCTGCTGGAACCTTATCTCCCTCAGGTTGCATGAATTGGTAGTTGTATTCTCCCAAACCATCTTGGTGGTAACGTCCATAGTTATAGGTCATAGCATCGTACCAAGAATACTTGATTGGATGGTTTACCTTAGCAGCATACTCCTTGGTATAGAGCATAAACTGGCGCATCTTTTCTCCAAGAGGTTCAACCAAATCCCCAGTTGTTTCTTGGTTGATGAAATAGCCATCATAGCCATAATACTTGGCCATATCCACCAATTTACGGGCAATTGGGAAGCTACCATCTGAGTCTTGCTTCAAAGCTTCAGCGAATTTTTCTTGATCTGCAATACTATTAGACCAGTTGAAGAAGAGTGTACCATATACAGGAACCCCGTTACGGTGACCTGCATCAATAACGTCAGGCGTTGGTACGAGACCTTCCCAGAAGACCATTGAATCTAGATATTGCCAATAGTCAAAAGCATAGGCCTTGAACTCTTCTCCACCAACAGAAGCATGGTCTTTTGCTTTAGAATTGGTGTTTGATAGGGCTTGAACTTTTGCTTCCTTGCTAGCTTTTTCATTAACCAAATGACCTGTCCGACGTGAAGCGAGGGCGACAGACCCGCGGTTAATAGCATCATCTTCACGAGCACCTGGTTCCCATTTTAACAATTCTTCCCAAGAATTAAATTTGATTTCCTTTGGTTTTAATGTTTTGTCCGTATTTTTAGGGACATCTGGCTGGACTTCTTTTTCAGTCTTATTAGCTTCTGCTGCTGGCTTAGACTCATCTCCTTGGCTAGTTGCTTCAGGCTTTGCTTCCGTTTCCTTGTCAGACTTTGGTTTTGCTTCTGCAGATGGTGTTTCTGCAGCCACCTCACTTGGTTTTTCCTCTGATTTAGCTACGCTTACTGCCTCTGCAGTTTCAGTAGTTGCAGCTTCATTGCTTGCTGGCGAAGCAGTGTCAGATGCTGTCGCTACTCCTTCTGCCTTTTCTGGCTTATTTTCTCTAGCATGTTCTCCTTCATTCTGCTGATCAACTTCATTGGCCGAATGCTCACTCTCCCCTGAAACAAGCTCTGTATTGACTCCGCTATTTTCAGGAACTGCAGTTTCTTCTGCCAAGGCTGGACCAGCAAATAAAACAGCCCCAATCATCAGCGAGCAGGCTCCTACTGATAACTTACGAATACTGTACCGACAACGTCTTTCAAAAAATGAATTCTTCATTTTCTCCTCCTAAAAGATTGATTTTATTATTTTAAAGAAAGCGCTTAACTTTCTTCGTAAAATTTTTATCCCAATCACAGGGATTAAGATAATTTCTCCCTAATTTTAAAATATTTCTTTTAAATGTCAATATATAAAAGGAAATATCTATATCTAGGTTAGAAATTGGTAAAATTAATATAATTAAGGCCTTTTCTCACGAATTTTCTTTCTAAAATCTTAGCTTAACACTTGTTAGATTTACTTTTATCCTTTAAAATAGAATAGGAGAAATTCCGTTATTATTTTTCGGAGGAAAAAGAAATGTCCATTAATTGGCAGGAAATTTTATTTCACTTTTTAGGTGGTCTGGGACTATTCTTATATAGTATCAAGACCATGGGAGACGGTTTGCAGCAAGCTGCTGGAGATCGCCTTCGTTTTTACATTGACAAGTATACTAGTAATCCTTTCTTTGGAGTTCTGGTTGGTATTGGGATGACTGCTCTAATTCAGTCTAGTTCTGGTGTAACAGTTATCACAGTCGGTCTGGTCAGTGCCGGTCTCCTAACCTTACGTCAGGCTATCGGGATTGTCATGGGGGCTAATATTGGGACAACAGTCACATCCTTTCTTATTGGGTTTAAACTAGGTGACTATGCCCTGCCTATGCTCTTTATCGGTGCTGTCTGCCTCTTCTTTACAAAAAATCGGACAGTCAATAATATCGGACGCATCCTCTTTGGTGTCGGTGGTATCTTTTTTGCCCTCAATCTCATGAGTGGCGCAATGGCTCCACTCAAAGATTTACAGGTCTTTAAAGACTATATGATTGAGCTAAGTAAGAATCCTGTTTTGGGTGTCTTTGTCGGTACCGGCTTGACCTTACTGATTCAAGCTTCCTCGGCTACCATCGGGATTTTACAAAACCTCTACGCCAGCAACCTCATTGACCTGCAAGGAGCTTTGCCAGTTCTATTTGGTGACAATATCGGGACAACCATTACAGCCATCATTGCCTCTTTAGGTGCTAATATTGCAGCTAAACGGGTAGCAGGTGCCCATGTCGCCTTTAACGTGATTGGTACGGTTATCTGTATTGTCTTCCTTGTACCTTTCACTGGCTTGATTCATTGGTTTGAATCTACGCTAAATCTAGCACCGGAAATGACCATCGCCTTTGCTCATGGAACCTTTAATATTACCAATACCATTGTCCAATTTCCATTTATCGGAGCTCTGGCTTACTTTGTAACCAAGATTATTCCTGGAGAGGACGAGATTGTCAAATACGAACCCTTATATCTTGATGAACATTTCATCAAACAAGCCCCATCTATCGCTCTCGGAAATGCTAAGAAAGAGCTCTTGCACTTAGGAAACTACGCTGCTAAAGCCTTTGACCTTTCCTATAAGTATATCATTGACTTGGATGAAAAAGTTGCTGAAAAAGGGCATAAAACCGAAGAAGCAATTAACACCATCGATGAGCAATTAACACGTTATCTCATTGCCCTTTCAAGCGAAGCTCTCAGTCAAAAAGAAAGCGAAGTACTCACCAATATCCTTGATTCCTCCCGTGATTTGGAACGGATTGGAGACCACGCGGAGGCTCTACTCAATCTGACTGACTATCTTCAACGGAAAAATGTTGAATTTTCTGATGCCGCCTTGAAAGAATTAGAGGAAGTTTACCGCCAAACTAGTGACTTTATCAAAGATGCTCTGGATAGTGTGGAAAACAATGATATTGAAAAAGCACGCAGTCTTGTAGAACGTCATGAAGCAATCAATAAGATAGAACGTGTTCTCAGAAAAACCCACATCAAACGCCTCAATAAAGGCGAATGTTCAACACAAGCTGGGGTAAACTTTATCGATATCATCTCACACTACACTCGTGTATCAGACCACGCTATGAACCTTGCTGAAAAGGTTTTTGCAGAACAAATCTAAAAACCAAGAAGCTATCCTGAATGGGATGGCTTTTTGCTTTTCCTAAGCAAGACTAGGCTGAATGAAACTGAGAGAGTATTCTGCAGATATAGTGGATTAAATTAAAAAAGTATAGTGTATTGAATCTATAACAGTACACCTTGACTGCTAAAATATTTCTAGAAATTGATTTGGCTTTCCGAATTAATTTGTTCAGATTTTATTTCACTTCAATATACTGATAAATCCATTCACTAGCACAGGGCAAGAGGGAGTCGCTATTGATTTCAACGGTAGCAGGTACATACAGAGGACTCCTAACTCAGATATACTGCAATATCATTGTATGCAAAAAACCTCTGAGATTCTTCTCAAAGGTTCTGATTTTGCTAATTGCTGTTCTCAACCGCTGCAGTAATAAAGGCAGTGTAGAGTTCTTCTGGACGATTTGGACGACTTGACAGTTCAGGGTGATACTGACACGCTACAAAGAATTTATTTTCAGGAATTTCCACGATTTCTACCAGACGATTGTCTGGAGACACTCCTGAAAAGACAAAGCCTGCTGCCTCAAACTGCTCACGGAATGCATTGTTAAACTCATAGCGGTGACGGTGACGGCGTTGCACCACTTCTTGATTGTGATATGCAGCTGCTGCCTTAGAGCCACGTTTCAACTTAGATGGATAAAGCCCCAAACGAAGGGTGCCCCCCATATCCTCAACATCAATCTGATCACGCATAATATCAATGATAGGGTATTTTGTTTCTGGTGCAAGCTCTGCAGAATTGGCACCTTCGAGACCTAAAACGTGACGAGCAAATTCGATACAAGTCAACTGCATTCCCAAGCAGACACCTAACATTGGAACATCATTTTCACGCGCATAGCGAATGGCTTGGATTTTCCCTTCCGTACCACGTTGACCAAAACCACCTGGTACAATGATTCCGTCCGCATCAGACAAAAGCTCTGCCACATTCTCTGCTGTCACATCATTGGCATTGATCCAATTGATTTTAACTTCTGCGTCGTTGGCATAACCAGAGTGTTTCAAGGCTTCAACCACAGAAATGTAGGCATCTTGCAATTCAACATACTTACCGACAAGGGAAATTTTAACTTGTTTCTTGAGGTTCATGACCTTGTCCACCATGGCTGACCATTCTGTCATATCTGCTACTGGTGCGTCTAATTTCAAATGGTCACAGACAATTTGGTCCATACCTTGCGCCTGCAAGTTCAATGGAATTTGGTAAAGGTGTTCGACATCCAACGATTCGATAACGGCTTCTGGTGCCACATCACAGAACTGGGCCAGTTTGTTTTTAATTCCTTGACCAGCTGGCTCTTCTGTACGAATAACCAACATATTTGGTTGGATTCCCAAACCGCGTAATTCCTTGACAGAGTGTTGGGTTGGTTTGGTCTTCATTTCACCAGCGGCCTTGAGGTAAGGAAGTAGGGTTGTATGGATGTACATAACATTATCCGCCCCCACATCTGCCTTCATCTGACGAAGGGCCTCTAGGAATGGCAAAGACTCGATATCTCCAACGGTTCCACCGACCTCTGTGATAATAACATCAGAGTCTGTCGTTACAGCTGCACGCTTGATTTTTTCTTTCAAAGCATCTGTGATATGAGGAATGACCTGAACAGTTGCCCCAAGGTATTCTCCACGGCGTTCTTTACGAAGAACTTCACTGTAAATTTTACCAGTTGTCACGTTGGAATATTTGTTGAGATTGATATCGATGAAACGTTCATAGTGACCCAAGTCCAAATCTGTCTCAGCCCCGTCATCTGTCACAAAAACTTCCCCGTGCTGGTAAGGACTCATAGTTCCCGGATCGATATTGATATAAGGGTCAAACTTTTGAATGGTTACTTTGAGACCACGATTTTTCAAGAGACGGCCCAGACTCGCTGCAACAATCCCTTTCCCAATAGACGATACCACACCACCAGTTACAAAAATATATTTCGTAGACATAGATTCCTCTTTCTAAAACGCTCAAGGTCTTGCTGACTACGAGGGGACATAGAAAACAAGACCCTACTAATAAGAATAATCTGGGACTACTGCACCAGATTCACAACTAATACTCTTCGAAAATCTCTTCAAACCGCGTCAACGTCGCCTTGCCGTAGATATGTGTTCCTGACTTTGTCAGTCTTATCTACAACCTCAAAACAGTGTTTTGAGCAGCCTACGGCTAGTTTCCTAGCTTGCTCTTTGATTTTCATTGAGTATAAAATACAAGAAGATAACTTCTTGAAAAAACAAAAATAGCTCCCTAAGAACTAGGGAGCCCCGACCTCTAAAAGAGGTGCCCAAACAATATGATACCTAAAAATAGGATAATTGTCAATAGCTAACTCTTATTCCTCGCTGGTTTCAGCGTCGTCATCTGAAAACTCGTCGTCGTCTTCGTTGAGATCCACATCTTCTCCCAAGTCATCTGGAGCGATTTCGTTGATTTCTGCATCATAAGCTTCCACTTCATTTTTTTCATCATCTGGATTTTCATCATCGTATGAAAGAGCTGGATCTGCTTCGTATGCATCTTCATCTTCTGGATCATCTGCATTGTAGTCAATGGCATCTGAATCACCATCCATGAAGGCATTGACACGTTTTTTCTTAGCTTTTGGTGCTACTTCATCGTCGTCATTTTCTTCAAGAGCGATGATTTCTTCGTCGATTTCGTCCACACCATACCATGAACGAAGACCCCATTTGTTGTCCCCAAGTGAGATGAAGCTACCGTCAAAGTTCAACTCTGTGTAGAACAAAGGCAAAGCTTCGCGGATATCGCTGTTTGATGTTCCAAGGTAGTTTTGAATTTCGTTTACAAGATCGCTAAAATGCATCTCATGATCGCGACCACGAAGTTCCAAGATAGCACGCGCTACCTCAATCATAGATAGTTCACTTTTTTCTTGCCCAGCAAATACTTCTAATTCCAAAGCGTTTCTCCTCATTTATACTACTATCGCCAGAGCGAACAGACTCTGACCTCATTTTATCATTTACTCTTTATTTTACGATAATTTTGCAGAATAGTCAAAGGTTAAGGGGGAGAAAGTGAAAGGATTAGACTAATTTCAGTACAAAACTCCTTCCTTTTTCTGTTGCTCCATTTTCCACAAATCCAAGCGACTTGAAACACCTCCTAGAAGCATGATTGTAGGTGTAGATTTCCTTGACTCTCAATTCTTTCCATCCTTTTACTCGAGCCAATTCAATCAAAGTACTTAGAATCTTTTTTCCAAGTCCTCGATGTTGGTAAGCGGAATTCCCAATCACAATGGGGAGATTATCCTGAGTTAGTGTAACATCCCCAATTGGAAACCATTCTCCCTTCTCCTTGACTTCAATCCAAAAAAGTTCACCATGCTGATCCAAATAGGAATACATGGCTTCCAAAGTTTCTTGACTGTAAGGAAGCTTCACCCCATCTACGAGGTAAACCAAGTCCACATTCTGATACCAAGTAAAAGCTTCCTCACAATGATTGACCTTACAATAAGGAACAAGACGTAGTGAATTATCTATTTGTAAAATCCGTTTCATCTGCTTTCCTTTTCAACAAAAGAGTTGCTGCTTGATTAAAACCATCACACCAGTTATATCATTTTGCTTCATACTCATCTTGAGCTAAGATATGATTTTTTAAATCCAGAACAGAGTAAATTTTTCTTTCTTCGCAGGCTTGCGCATAGAGATGATATAGTTCATCACCACCATCTCTATCCCACTCAGCAGAAATCGTATTCCTACCTGCCAATAAAGCCTGATAAGCCCTGTGATGCCCATCTGTAATCAACAAGCAATCTCCAAAGGCAAGAATACTGATTGGATCGACTTGGATTGTTTCAGCTGACTGGTAAAGCATCTGAATATCTTGCAACTTCTTCTCTAATAAGTATAGTTGAGTCGGATGAAGATCTGCTATATTGACTTTCATTTCTTTCTCCTCAAGGGAATTCGATACTCACTTCTGTTTGCCTTTAAATCGCCATTGGAAGCGGAGCTTGTCATAGAAGGGAAACTCGATAAACAGGACTCCCAAGCCCACACAGAGACTGCCAAGGACGTCTGATGGGTAATGAACTCCCAGATAGACTCTTGATACCAGCACACTGACTAGGTAGAGGTCAAGGACGATTTGTACGATTTTTCTCCAGACTGGATTTTTAATTCGTTGACTGAGAATGACAATCAGAGTACCTACCATCAAAGTTACAGCCAGAGAATGCCCACTTGGGAAGGAAAATCCCTTCTCTTCCACCAGATGTAAGATAGCTGGTCGTGGGCGCTGGTAGATATTTTTAAAGGTCACGATTAAAAGACCTGCCAAAGCCAGATTTCCCAGCATGAAGAAACTTTCTATCTTCCATCGCTTACGATAAAAGATAAAAGCTACCAGCATAACCCAAGTGATAATTACTGGGATATCAATCAGACGTGTAATGGCTCGGAAAAGAATAGTCAAGTAATCTGGCAAGTCTCCTCGAACAGCCGTCTGTATCGGTTGGTCAAAACCGACCAGCGTTTCAGGGTAAAATTTGACCATGTAGCCAAGAATAACGAAAAGTAAAAGGGCAAAACTGCCCTTCATTAAAAATGTTTGTTTATCTCTCATAATTTTTTAAGGTTGGTTTCAATAGAACATACAACAACCAGAATGAAACAGAAAAGATTACACCCTCAATCAAGTTAAAAGGCAACACCATAGTCATTAGGTAGTTGGAAAGTCCCAAAATTTTTCCAATATCAAAGTTAGCAAACTTAGCGTACAAAGGAACAGCATAAACATAGTTGAGAACCAACATAGCCGCGGTTAAACCAATAGTCCCAGCTAGAGAGCCTAGTAGGAAACGAAGGGTTGTCCGTTCCTTTTTCCAAATCAAAGCAAATACGATGACAAAAACTCCCAAAGCTACGATATTCATCGGCAAACCAATGTAAGTATTCACTCCTTGACTATTAAGAAGCAATTTCAAGAGTGAGCGAAGCAAGAGAATTCCTAGAGCAGCAGGCAAATCCATGACCACCAAGCCCACAAGGACTGGCAAGATACTAAATTCGATCTTGAGGAAGGACGCCGCTGGCAAGAGCGGAAAGTCAAAGTACATCAGCACAAATGAGATGGCTGATAAAATCGCAATGGTCGAAAGTCGACGTGTGTTTGTCATAACAGGTTCCTCCAATTTTCTATAAAATCAGAAGAAGTTAGAAAGGATTCCTCTATCTATTCTCACTTTTTATATCCCAAAAGTTCCCTCTCACTCTATCAAAGAAAACAAAAGCAAGCGGTTACAGTTTAGCTATAAATCTATCAGAACAGACAAAGCTATTCTTTCGTCTTCTCCCATCCAGACTATACTGTCGGTTGTGGAATCTCACCACATCAGCTTGCGCTCGCGGACTTCTTTAAAGAGAAGGAAATAGAGATTTTTCTTTTAGACTAGGCGACAAGCTGTAGGCATAACTTCTGGTTAGGCAAAGCTTGTCAACAAAGTATAAAAGGAAAAGATCATTTCCTAGTTAAAGTCACCGCCGGTCGGGAATCACACCCTGCCCTGAAGACTCTTTTATCATAACAAAAAACGCTTGCAAGCGCAAGCATTTTGTTCATTTTCATTTTCATTTTTTATTTCAATTTATCCACTTCATAGGTATGAACAAGCTCAAGACCTGCAAAGTTCTGCTGGCGAAGAGCCTCATAGACAATCATGCAGACGGTATTAGACACATTGAGACTGCGAACGTGTTCATCATTCATAGGAATACGAAGAGCTTTCTCAGGATGTTCGCGCATAAAATCCTCAGGCAAGCCCTTATCTTCACGTCCAAAGAGAAAATAGTAGTCCTCGTCAGTCGATAAATCCACCTCAGAATAGACTTTTTCCGCGAATTTCGAAATCAGATAGAGTTTTCCCTTCATCTGAGACATGAAATCCTCTAAACTCTCGTAAAAATAAATCTCTAGTTTATCCCAATAATCCAATCCAGCTCGCTTCATCTTGCGATCTTCGATAGGAAAGCCCATTGGCTTGATGATGTGGAGGGGAGAATTGGTCGCAGCGCAAGTACGCGCGATATTGCCTGTATTTTGTGGAATTTGAGGCTCAAATAATACAATGTGATTTGTCATGACTTGCTTCCTTTCACCATTGCAAAAAAATAGCCACACTGCCCGGAGTCAAGCTCAGCAAACAGCGTGGTTAAGGCATCGTTAACTTACCTCACAACAGGTTTGAAGTAAATCAGCGAAACTACTTTCTTAGTATAACACTTTCAGAATCATTGTCAATAGAAACGACTTGATTTTTTCAATTTTTTCAAGCTATTTCCAAGGGTTGTAAAATCGTCCCTGATTCTGCAAGATAAGTAGTAAACTAGCTACTAAAAACAAGGTTGCCAAGACCAAGGTAAGATAGTCTCCTTTTTTCAAGGCCTGATAACTATACCAAGTGCGTTTTTTCTCTTTCCCAAAGCGTCGAAGCTCCATGGCAGTCGCGATGGTATCAATGCGTTCTAGCGAACTGAAAATCAAGGGAGTAATAATGCGCAGATTGCCTTTGATTCGTTGCATAAGAGAAGCTTTCTTGGATAATTCCATCCCACGCGCTTCCTGAGACATCTTGATGGTAAAGAATTCTTCCTGTAAATCTGGAATATAGCGCAAGGTCAGGCTGACAGAATAGGCAATCTTATAGGGCACACCAATTTGATTTAAACTGGAAGCAAACTGACTAGGGTGGGTTGTCATCAAAAAGATAATAGCCAGAGGAATGGTGCAAAGGTACTTAATGGCCAAATTTAGCAGATAAAAGAGCTCCTGGCTGGTTAGAGTGTAGGCACCGATTCCCTGCCAAATCATACTCCTCTCTCCGTAAAGTCCAACCCCATACTCAGGAGAAAAGAGATAGACCATCAAAACGTTTAAAACGGCAAATACCGTCGCAAAAACTGCTACAAAGGAAACATCTTTAAAACGGATTTCTGACAAATAGAGGAGAAAGACCGAAAAAATAGCAATCAGAACAAGCAGTCTGGTATCATAGCTAATCATGGCAGCCAATGACACGAGAATGAAAAAGAGGAGTTTCCCAGCTCCTGACAAGCGATGAATAACAGTATCTCTATGCTGGTAACCGATTAATTTAGCTTGCATCCTTCTCTCCTTTCTTTATAAAATGCCGTTAAAGCAAGTGGATCCACGTCTAGTTTCTTGGCCAAGTTGAAGATTGAAGTTTCTTTTAGATTGGCTTTTACTAACAGCTCAGGATTGCTCAACAGACTAGCTGGATCAGTATCGGCAATCAATTCCCCATCAACCATGACGAGGGCCCGGTCTGAATAATCCAGCATCAATTGCATATCATGCGTAATCATGACAATGGTATGCCCTTTTTGATGCAGTTCTTCGAGAAATTCCATAATCTCAGTATAGTTCTTCTGGTCTTGACCAGCTGTCGGTTCATCTAGGAGGATAATTTCAGCTCCTAAAACCAAAATTGAAGCAATGGTGACACGTTTTTTCTGACCAAATGACAGGGCAGAAATAGGCCAATTACGGAATTCATAAAGACCACAGATTTTCAAGGTTTCATAGACTCTCGTTTCAATTTCCTGCTCGTCCACACCTCGCAAACGTAGTCCCAGAGCCACCTCATCAAAAATCATATTGGTTGAAATCATTTGATTAGGATTTTGCAGCACATAGCCTACTCGTTCCGCCCGCTCTGCAACAGAATCTCCTTTGATATCCTGTCCTTCCCAAAGATAGCGGCCTTCCGTCTGAATAAAGCTACTTAAGGCCTTGGCTAAAGTTGATTTCCCAGCCCCATTTTTCCCGACAATGGCAATCTTTTCACCCTTTTTAATATCTAAATGTAGGGATTTTAAAATCGGTCTATCATCATAAGAAAACGACACGTCCTCTAGTCTAAAGAGTGACTGCAATTCTGGGGTTTCTTTTACCAGTTCCGTCCGCAACTGAACCTGGCCTTTTGAGATAGACAAGTTGTCCAAATTTGCTAACTGTTCTTCCTTGACTAAATCCACACCCAATTGACGGAGAGTGGTTAGATAAAGGGGTTCGCGAATCCCATTTTGGGTCAACAAATCAGTCGCCAATAACTGATCAGGACTCCCATTAAAGAGGATACGGCCATCGTTTATCAAGACAATCCGATCCACAGGACGATGCAGAACATCCTCCAAACGATGCTCGATAATAAGAGTCGTCGTCCCCTCCTCCTTATGAATCTGATCAATCAATTCGATAATATCCTGACCTGACTTGGGATCCAGATTGGCTAGTGGCTCATCAAACAAGAGAATCGGACTTTCATCAATCAAGACACCAGCTAGACTGACCCGCTGCTTTTGTCCACCAGACAAATCCTGAGGACGCTGATTCAGCAAAGAAATAAGGTCCAGCTTTTCAGCCCATTTATGAACACGACTTTTCATTTCATCTAGAGCTGTCACATCATTTTCCAGAGCAAAAGCCAAATCCTCTGCTACGGACAAGCCGATAAACTGCCCATCTGTATCCTGTAAAACCGTGCTGACCAGATGAGATTTATCATAGATGCTCATATCAAAGGCTGCTTGCCCCTTGATTAAAAATTCTCCAGACGTTTGACCCTTGTAAATATTGGGAATAATCCCATTCAAACATTGACCCAAGGTAGACTTACCTGACCCGGATGGCCCAACAATTAAGACTTTCTCTCCCTTATAAATGGTCAAGTCCACCCCTTGCAAGGTTGGTTCTTGTTGCGTTTCATACTGGAAAGAGAAATCCTTCCACTCAATTATAGCTTCTTTCATCTTACTCTCTTCATTCGCTTCTTAGACTTCTATTTTATCATAAATTTACCCCTTCTTGCAGTCTCTTCTCTTAAAATCTTAGCGCCAAAAATATTCCTATCCTAGCTTACTTGCCTAACTAATCTATAAACATCGAAAAAGACTGGTTGCCCAGCCTTCTCCATCATTTTAGTCCTTTTTCAAACTTCCTGCACGAGTTTGAGTTCCTGCATAGGCAAGCAAGAGAAGAGTTCCTGCAATAGCTACAGATACACCATTAGCAATTCCCGCAACAATTCCTTGTGCAAATACTTTTTCTGCCGCTTCTTGATAAATCACAACATCTCCAAGTGGTGCCAAGACACCCCAAACAAGAGCATTTGCAAGTAGTTGAATAAGGTTAAAAATAAGAATATCTTTCCAGTCAAAGACACCATTGATCACGCGAACGTACTTTCTAAATAGCCCCACAGCTAGACCGAAGAGCCCGCTAGCAATAATCCAAGTCCACCACAGACCATAGCCAGCAAGAGAATCCTTGATTGCATGACCAATCAACCCGACAAGCAAACCGATAATCGGTCCAAAAATAATAGAAAGTAGCGCTTGTACCGCATACTGAAGCTGGATGCTTGTATTTGGAACAGGGGTCGGAATATTGATCATCCCGATGACGACAAAGAGGGCAGCGCCAATTCCGACAGCAACAACTTGTTTAATTGTAAATTTGATTTCCATACTATTTATTCTCCTATTTTATCCTTCTATTTTCTTTATTTCAATGGTCCAAGATGAACCGACACCCACATTATAGGCCTTGGCAAAGGAACCTTGGTTAATTGCCAGACCTAAACGATAGAGAGAGTTGATGTAAAGGATGGGTTGCCCAATTCTCACATCTGCAAATGATTTGCCATAAACAACCTGATTTTGATAGACCAGCATATCTGCATGATAGATAGTCACTTCAAAACGGTCACCGAATGCTGGTTCCAGCTTGTAAAATTCTTCTCGTGTGATAGAGGTCCAAAGCGAACCAAAACGCACATCCAGAATATCAATAGCTCCCTTCACCAGATGATCTTCTATGATGGTCTCTACGACTGGAAGCTCTACAATCTGATCCACACTGAGCTCTGGCCCCACTTCCTCAAAAGTAATGTGACCACTGGCCAGTTTAGCACCAGTATAGGCATAGACATCACGACCGTGGAAGGTATAAGAATGCTCTGTATTTTGACGTCTATTGGCCACTTCAGAAATTTCACGAATGGCTACAATGCCAACGTGTTTCTTAATAAAAGAAAGCGTCCCATTGTCTGGCGTGACAATGTATTGATTTTTTGCAGTCTTGGCAACCACACTCTTACGTTTCGAACCGACACCTGGATCGACCACCGATACAAATGTCGTTCCCTCAGGCCAGTAATCCACCGTCTGAAAGAGACGGTAACTCCCCTCAAAAATATTATAAGGCGTGATATCGTGCGTCAAATGATGAATTTTTAAGGTTGAAGATTCTTCTAAAGCCACTCCAATCATAGCCGATACCGCACCATCAACCAGACCAAAGTCTGATTGTAATACCAGTAAATTATTATTCATTTTATCTCCTTGTATATCCTTTATCATACCACATTTCAGAGAAAGGTGCTAATAGCTATTTCAATTGATTAGGGTATAGTTTTACCTTATAGCAAATTTCCTACTAAAAACTCTGGTTATTAGCTAGTAGGTGCATTTTTTCTTGAAAAAAGGTATGATAGTTACATAATGAAGAAGTAGGTTTTATTATGAAAATTATCCTTGTCGGAGGGGGAAAAGTTGGTTCTGCCCTCTGTCGCTCCTTGGTTGCAGAAAAGCATGATGTTTTGCTGATTGAGCAAGACGAAGCTGTCCTCAATCATATTGTCAATCGCTTTGATATCATGGGTATCCTTGGTAACGGGGCCGATTTTACCATCCTTGAGCAAGCCAGTGTCCAGGATTGTGATATCTTTATCGCCCTGACTGAATACGATGAAGTCAACATGATTGCAGCCGTTTTAGCCAAAAAAATGGGAGCTAAAGAGACCATCGTTCGGGTGCGGAACCCTGAATATTCTAACTCTTATTTCAAGGAAAAGAATATTCTCGGTTTTTCTCTTATCGTTAACCCTGAGCTCTTGGCTGCCCGCGCTATCGCCAACATCATTGACTTTCCCAACGCTCTATCTGTCGAACGCTTTGCTGGTGGACGCGTTAGCCTCATGGAATTTGTCGTCAAATCCACTAGCGGTCTTTGCCAAATGCCCATTTCTGATTTTCGGAAAAAATTTGGCAACGTCATTGTCTGCGCCATAGAGAGGGATCATCAAATTATCATCCCAAGTGGTGATATGACCATACATGATAAAGATAGAATCTTTGTCACTGGTAACCGTGTTGATATGATGCTCTTCCATAATTATTTCAAATCTCGTGCTGTGAAGAGCCTTCTCATCGTTGGAGCAGGTAGAATTGCCTATTATCTACTAGGTATTCTCAAAGACAGTCGTATCGATACCAAAGTCATCGAGATTAACTCTGAAAGGGCACGTTTCTTTAGTGAGAAATTCCCTAATCTCTACATCGTTCAAGGAGATGGTACCGCAAAAGATATTCTGCTAGAAGAAAGTGCTCAAAACTATGATGCCGTTGCGACTCTAACAGGAGTCGATGAGGAAAATCTGATTACTTCGATGTTCCTTGACAGGGTAGGTGTACAGAAAAATATTACCAAGGTCAATCGTACCAGTCTCCTCGAAATTATCAATGCGCCTGATTTTTCAAGTATCATCACACCTAAAAGCATCGCTGTAGATACGATTATGCACTTTATTCGTGGTCGTGTTAATGCCCAGTATTCAGACCTTCAAGCCATGCACCATCTAGCCAATGGCCAAATCGAAACCCTGCAATTCCATATCAAGGAAGCCAATAAAATGACTGCCAAACCTCTTTCTCAACTGAAATTGAAAAAAGGGGTTCTTATTGCGGCCATCATTCGAAAGGGCAAGACTATTTTCCCAACTGGGGAGGATATGTTGGAAGTTGGAGACAAGCTCCTAGTAACAACTTTGTTGCCAAACATCACTAAGATTTATGACTTGATCGCGAGGTAAGAAATGAATAAAAGTATGATTCGTTACCTCCTTTCAAAGTTACTTTTGATTGAAGCTGTTCTCCTCTTGGTTCCTGTGTCTGTCGCTGTCTATTACCGTGAATCGAGCCAAGTCTTTACAGCCCTCTTTTCGACCATTGGGATTCTCGTATTACTAGGCGGTTCAGGAATTTTACAAAAGCCAAAAAATCAACGGATTTATGCCAAGGAGGGAGTCTTAATTGTGGCCCTCTGTTGGATCCTTTGGTCTTTCTTTGGCGGTCTCCCCTTTGTCTTTGCTAGACAAATTCCCAGTGTTATAGATGCCTTTTTTGAGATCAGTTCTGGCTTTACAACTACCGGAGCAACTATTCTGAACGACGTTTCGGTCCTCAGTCGTTCCCTCCTCTTCTGGCGAAGTTTTACCCACTTGATTGGAGGGATGGGAGTGCTTGTTTTTGCACTTGCTATTATGGACAATGCCAAAAATAGCCACCTAGAAGTGATGAAGGCTGAGGTTCCTGGTCCCGTCTTCGGTAAGGTTGTATCCAAACTCAAAAATACTGCCCAGATTCTCTATCTCCTTTATCTAGCTCTCTTCTCCCTCTTTGTCATCATCTATTATCTAGCTGGTATGCCCCTATTTGATAGTTTTGTCATTGCCATGGGAACAGCAGGTACAGGAGGATTTACCGTCTATAACGACGGAATTGCTCACTATGGCAGCTCATTGATTACCTATCTGGTTAGTATCGGAGTTCTGGTGTTTGGGGTGAATTTCAACCTCTACTACTACCTCATGCTCCGTCGCGTCAAAGCCTTCTTTGGTGACGAGGAACTTCGTGCTTACTTGGTCATTGTACTGCTTTCTACAGGATTGATTAGCCTCAATACCCTCTATCTCTACCCAGGATTTTCAAAAAGCTTTGAAATGGCCTTCTTCCAGGTTTCCAACATCATTACAACAACTGGTTTTGGATACGGAGATATTACCAACTGGCCCCTCTTCTCCCAGTTTATCCTCCTCTTCCTCATGGTAATCGGTGGCTCTGCTGGATCAACTGCAGGTGGACTCAAGATTATTCGAGGCCTCATCCTTTCAAAAATTGCCAAAAACCAAATTTTGTCAATCCTATCGCCCCACCGTGTTTTGACCCTCCATGTTAATAAAACGGTGATTGACAAAGATACCCAGCATAAGATTCTCAAGTACTTTGTCATCTATTCTATGATTTTGCTAGCGCTTATCTTCATTGTCAGCCTAGATAGCAATGATTTTCTGGTTGTGACCAGCGCTGTCTTTAGCTGTTTCAATAATATCGGACCTATCCTAGGAACCACTTCTAGTTTCTCAATCTTTAGCCCTATCTCAAAAATCCTCCTCTCCTTTGCAATGATTGCAGGGCGCTTGGAGATTTATCCTATCTTACTTCTCTTTATGAAGAGAACTTGGTCTAAGAGATAAAATACAAAATCCCTCTTTTTACAATTGTGAAAGAGGGATTTTTATATTAAAAAGGGGGAACGTTTTTAAATCCAAGCCTGTCTGTAAGCAAAGTCCTTACTCAAATAAAAGATGGAAAAACTTACTACACAGCTTGGTAATGCTCCAATACAAATTGTAAGGCTTTACTTGGATTCTTTGTTAAATGAATATATTCCATTCCTCTGGTAGCAACTATCTGAATACCTAATCTTTCTGCATCCACCTTCATCTCTCTATAATAACTCCGAACTTGTGGAGCCAGAATGATCAAATCATAAACACCCATAATATCATAGTGAGCTCCGTACGCTCCTGAATTCGCAATCACTCTAACTTCTGCTAATTGAGCGCCCTCGTTAATTGCATTGGCTAATTGCGCACTTGTTCCAGATCCTGCACAAAGAACCAGTACTTTCAACTCCTTACTTTTTATTTCATCTAACTCACCAGGCATTATTTCACTTGTATCCTCCTCTAAAATAATATCATTTGAACTTGCAACATCTTCTTTCATCAGTAACTGTCTATCATACGCTCTACAGAATGGCAAATAAATCAATATGTCGACAACTAAAATCAAAAATAAAAATACAAAGGAGATAGGTTGAAAATTCGTTCCAATTAACAATCCCAAGGGTCCAGGAAAGGCCCAAGGTAACTGGATATAAAATCCATTCATTCCAAAGAAATCAATAAAGACCTTTCCTAGAAATACATTCACTGGTGGAGTCATCAAAAAAGGGACAAAAAGATAGGGATTCAAAATAACAGGCATACCAAATAGAAGAGGTTCATTTACCGCAAATAAAACAGGAGTAATTGTAGCTTTACCTACCGATTTTAATTGTTTAGACCGCATAAAGAAAATCAAAATAAATGGTACAACAAAGGTAGCCCCCGTTCCTCCGATAGCAGCGATATAATTCCCGAAATTAGGTGTTAAAGAATGATAAGGGAACTGCCCATTTGCAAGGAGTTGAGCATTCTCTTCCATATTGCTTAGTTGTAAAGCTGTAACAGCAGGTAAGACAATAGATGGTCCATGAATTCCAACAAACCAAAGCAAAGCACACATAAACCAAATCAACATCATAGCAGGATATGATTCTGCTCCCTTAAAAATAGGGGTCAATAGTTGTTGAAATACTTGGGCAAAAGGAACATCTAAACTAAACCGAGATACAATATCTAACAAACCACTAATAAGTAAAATAAAAGAAAAAGGAAAAATATCTCTAAAAGCTTGTGATATAGCCCCAGGAACTTCCTTAGGTAAATAAATAGTAATGTCTCGCTTAATACAGAATCGGTAAACATTTACAGTAATAAAGGCACTGACAAACGAAGTTATCAATCCTTGAGATCCTAAATAGTTTGTCGACAAACTTGTAGATCCCGTCTTCTCATCAACTACAAGCGTTACAGTTAATACCAGATAACTACATATGGCCGCCAACATTGCAGAAGTATCATTTATTACCTTTCCAGGAGGCATTTTTCTATTAACATTTCCAGCCAATGACTTTGCAACTGTCCCTGAAACAATAACACCCAAAACTCCCATGGTTAGCATATATACTTTCCTCATCCAGGCAATAGCTGGACTCGGTAACTCTACTCCGAAATTTTTAGGAATCATAATAATAATCATCAAAAAGCTTGAAAACATAATTAAAGGCATAGTAGCAATGAATCCATCTTTAATAGCCATCATATAATTATTAGTAGAAATTTTTTCAAATTTCCCTTGTTGTTTTTCAATGGCAGCGACTAGCTTATCCATAAAACTCCTCCTATAAAAAATTCAACCTCATATTTAAAACATATTAAACATCATTCAAATCGCTAACCTTAATTCCGTTTTAGCCCTTTTACCCAAAGAGCACTTTTCTTAATATATCTCTTCTGTGTTTCATAATCAACAAAGAAAAGACCATATCGCTTATTGTAGCCATTCGCCCAAGAAAATTGATCTTGCAAAGACCATATAAAATAGCCTTGAATATTGACTCCCCTATTTCGAGCCTCTAAAACTTTGTGTAAATGTTGCTCAATATAACGGATTCTCTTACTGTCATCAATAATATCATTCTCGCCCTCTGGCTTAACCTCTTTAAGGGCTGTACCATTTTCAGTTAAATAAATGACCGGATGTTGAGGATATTCTTCTTTGATACGAAGCAACATATCAAATAACCCTTGAGGATAAATATTCCAATCCCAATCTGTTGTCGGAATACCAGGCTTTTTTACAAATTCACCTAGAGCATTTAATTTAAAAGAAGACTGTCCTTTTATTCCTGTTGAATTAAATTCTTGTCTATTTTTACCTTCGTATTCACGAATAAATTCTGAACGATAATAATTCATCCCAAACATCGTATTAAGAGGTGCAGCTCTTTTCATAATTTCTAAATCACCATCTTCAATAATAAAGCTAGAATTATTAGCTTCCAATATTTGATTCAAGTGGAAAAGCGTGTCATCACTGTAGTACCCCAAAAAAGTTCCATCTAATAGAAACTTATTATTATAAACATCATACCGTTTAGCTGCTAAAATATTTTCTTTTTTCCCATCAATAGAATAGCCTGGTTTTAAAGCATGAATACAACCTATCTCTCCCTCAATTCCTAATTGATGAAATTCGAGGACTGCACGAGCATGCGCCAACAACATATTATGATTCGCTTGAATTGCTTCAGATAATTGAAAATGGTGATTTGGAGGAAACTGACCTCCTATATATTGACCTGCAGCAAGAGACATCAGTTCATTGATTGTAAACCAATGTTTGATTTCTGTAAATTCTTGAAAACAAAAGCGAGCATATCGTATGAAACGATCAATATTCCCTCTATTCAACCAATCCCCTGTTTCTAACATTTTCTGAGGCGAATCAAAATGATGTAAAGAAACAAACGGAATCACATTATGTTTTAAGCAGGACTGAAATACTCTATGGTAATACTGAACAGCCAATATATTAGGCTCCCCATCTATATCAGGAAATATGCGAACCCAAGAAATAGATAAGCGCAAAGCCTGTAAACCATGTTCTGCCGCCAAGGCTATATCTTCTTCGTAACGATGATAAAAATCACTAGCTGGATCTGGTAAGAACGGACTATTTTCTTGCAAATAAACATCCCACATATTTATTCCTTTGCCATCTACCCTAGTTGCACCCTCTACTTGGTAAGCAGCGGTGGCTGCTCCTAATAAAAACTCTTTTGGTAGGGCATTAACCTGTAAATTTTCCATAACCGATCCTCATTGCAAGCCAATGTGTTCTTCAATCTTTCGAATTCGTTCATATTCATCAATAAAAAACTTGACCTGATCATACAATAGCATCGTTGTCATCAAGGTATCTTGACCATGAATCATGATAAAACTCACTTCAAAATTATCTCCAGATGCCTCCTCCGCTAATAAATTAGTCTGTTCTCGATGGGCAGACACTATTGAGTCGTTTGCAGACTCAACCAATTCTCTTGCCTGTTCAAAATATCCATCTCTCGCAAACGCCAAAGCATCCATCAAATCTGACCTTGCATCTCCTGCGTAAGCGACAATTGTAAAACCAAGCATATTTATTTCTTCTTTTGATTTCATCTTTCTTCCTCCTCAATCTTGATCCATCTTTTACACATCATTATTAAAATGACTTCGCTACGATACAAATAGAAAGTTGACCCTAAATATCTTAAAAATCCTTAAATTTCATAATATTTAGGATCAATCTTCTCTGAATACCTTAGTTCATTTTCTATACTTATGATTTATAAGTGGAAACCAGCGTAATTTTTTGCTACTTCAATTACACGATAAACATCCAAATTAGATTGGAATAGTAATTCGTGCCCACGGATATAATTCAACACATTTCTCCATTCATCTTGAGCTTGCCTTGTTTTTCCAGTTGCTTGAAGATATAAAGCCTTCGCCATCTTAACAACATATTCACGATGATAACTGAGCTGTTTCCATTCATCCTTTTGACTATTTAATAACTTAGAAATATTTTCCTCAATAATTGGTAAAAAATTATCAGCTAGATTGTAAGCTATATAATAATGATTCGCTAAAACATCATTTTGACGGCTGCCAATTGCATTAAAATAATCACATGAGGAATAACTAGATAATTTTTCTAAATATTCAACAACAGACTGCCAATTTGACCCATACAAAGCAGAAAAGTATTCTTCAATCAATTCTTCATAACTTCTTGTCTTCTTCCAGAGCATTTGCCCCATAACATAATTAGGAAAATTATGAGGGAATCCGGCACGTAATTCTTGACACGAAATGTACCCGTTCAAATGTAGGTTTGAAAGATAAGATACATCTTTGTAAATAGTTTGACTAATTTTCATATAGCCTAAATCGCCATAATGAGCACGCCCTAAAGGATAGTCATATACGAAACTATCTCCTTTAAATGTTTTTTGCCACTCAAAAAGATAAGATAAATTTTCCTCAAGAGAATTCGGAAGTATAATTTTATTACGCAGATAAGGTTTAGGCGTAGGTATGGAATTGTCAAAATATACATCTGCATAACTCATTTCAAATGTTCTTGTAATCGGTGCAAACATCATGGTAAAGCGTTCAGGATTATCTAATTTTTCTTTCTGAGGTGCCCATAACAACTCATGGTAAAGCAGAAAACAAATCTTTGTATCTAATCCCTCACTCGTTAAAGCCCTATCCAATTGATTGAGAATACGAATATACTGATCCGAAACCAATTCTTGTCTACAGTTTTCGCATTCACAAATATTATTACGAGCATCCGACAACCATACATGTAAGTAGTTCACATCAGGTCTTTTCTTGGCATAATCCTTGATAATTTCTACCATCTTATCAGCTACATCTGGATTTGAAAAATCCAGGCTGGTTAAAATCGGAGCCGTATTAAACAATTCTCGTTTCCCGTTTATTTCAGCGACATAGGGTTTCTTCTCCTCTGAAATACTAAGACCTGATTCCCAGCCAAATTTTGAAGAGTAACCTAAAACTTCACCTGTCCATCCATGACCAACACGATGATGAATAAGACCTCTTTTTTGCAATTCTTTATCCAACCTATCACTCAATTCTTGTACTAATTCATTTGAAAATTGTTCTTTATTTAGATATGGATTAAACTCATGTTCATACCAACGTTTCAAAAAAGAGTAAGGATTTTCAAACTGGATGAAAAAACTGTTCATCCCAATCTTAGGTAGCCAATCAATGAAATCTAGTATATTTTCAAATGAATCCGCTCCCTCTATACATACTCCCCTATGATAGTAACTGGCTGTTTCATCTATAGATAGCTCTTTATCTAAAAAATCTTCAAATCGTAGCTCTGGAACAAAGTCATGTCCGCGCCCTGGTCTAGTATACACAACCCCAAATTCATGAAACATTCGGTAAATTCCAATAAGTAAACCTACAATTGTATTGGACTCAATTCTCCCCTTACCCTTATTTAATGAGATGAAAATATGGTCTTTTCCATCCTCTTTATTGACTAATCCTACAAAAATATCCGCTTCCTTCTCCTCGACAAGTTCTATGTCAGTCTTAAAGACCCGATTCATATAGTAACTTAATTCCTCTAAGGCAAAGCTAGAATAAGTATTTTTCTGTTGATCAAATACTCTGATAACCATCTTATTTCCCTCCAACAGTAGCTTTTTCTTTTTCAAGATTGCGTTTATCTGCAATTTTGAAGAATGGATAATAAATTGCCACAGAAACCAAAATCAAAACAACTTGTAATAGAGCTCCTCGCCAACTAGCCCCTGTCGCAAGGAATCCTCCTATGATCGGTGGCATTGTCCACGGAAGGATTACACCTGTTGTATAAGGTACTAATCCTACAGCCATTGATACATAGGTAATTAAGGCATTGATTGTAGGAGTAGCAATAAACGGAATCAGCATAATCGGATTTAAAACCGTTGGAAACGTAAATAGAATAGCTGTATTGATATTAAAGATAGACGGTATAATAGCTAGCTTACCTAATGTTTTATTCGCACGACTCTTACTAAATAGGAAGAGACAAATTGCAAGACCAATAGTCGCTCCACCGCCACCAATAAATACAAATAAATCTTTAAACGGTAATGTAATAATGTGTTGTAGGGTTTGTCCTGCAGCCACAGCTTCTTGGTTTTCTGTAGTAAATTGTAACCAAACTGGGTCTACAAAAGCATTTAAAACTTGTCCCCCATTAACTCCACAGAACCAAAAGAATGAGTTTACAATAACACATAGAATCATACCTGGAAGCGTTCCTGCAATTAACTTAAGCGGTGTTCCAACAATTGCACCTAAAAGTCCGTTGAGACCTCCTGCAACTCCTGCCGCTTCAAGACCTTTTAAGACCAGAGCCCACAAAACAAAAGTAGTAAAACCAGGTAAAAGAGCTGAAAATGATTTACTTACTACATCTGGGACACCACTTGGCATTTTTATCGTAATTCCGCGCTGGATAAACATACGATAAATCTCCGCTGTAACCAATCCAATAGTAATCGCCATAAACAACGAAGATGCATTCAGGCTAGAAAATGGTATTGCGCCGCCAAATAACTGCTTGACCTGCTCCCCATTTTTATCATAAACCATACTTGAAAAACGAGGTGCCATCAATACAAAACTAGATAAGGCTATAATCCCTGCAGACGGACCATCTGTACCATATCCTTCCGACAACCTGTAGGCAATACCGAAACAAGCGACCAAGGAAATAATCGCTACTGTTGACTGATTCATAGTTGTCAAGATACTTAGCAATCCAACACTATTCAGCCAATTTGTAAAAGCCTCTTGAGGCCAACTGATTAGAATAAGAAATAAAGAGCCGACTAAAATCAAAGGCATTGCCATCATAAATCCTTCACGAATAGCTTTCAAATGCCGTTGGTTGCCAACTTTTTCACCAAACGGAGCGACTTTCGTTTCTAAAAACGTTAAAATATTGTTCATCACCAGAACTCCTTTTTTTATTTTTTATAAATTAAATATACCACTAACAGAAAGCGTTGTCAATATGTTTTTTTGCTGTTTTTACAATATTTTTTTCTTTGTATAGAATAATAATTTTAATTGATTTTTTCTTATGTTTAATATAAAATAAACCAAAGGAGGAAACAAATGATTACAAAACAATCAGCCTTTTTACAAAATAGAGCCACTATACTGGAGTTTCTATATCGAAATCCAGCAACATCTCGTACAGATATTGTTAATGAAACAGGACTTACTCCAGCAACAACGACTAACATCATCAAAGAGCTAAGTGAACAGTCCCTCATATACGAAACTGGTGATGAATTTAGCGAGTTTTCCGGATCTGGAAGACGGAGAAAAACTATTTCTATTACAGATAATATCCCATATGTTGTTGGAGGTATTGAAATAAACGTCCTAGGTATCTTTCTCAGTCTATGTGACTTACAAGGGAAAAATCTTTTCGAGACAGAAATTTTGAATGAAGATTATCCTATTTCAGAAATCAATTCCACCATTACCAATATGATAAAAACAGCTACAAAGTATGTCCCTTTGGAAACAAAATTACTTGGATTTGGCTTATCAATACCTGGACATTATAACAAAGACTCCGGAAGCATCATTACAAACAACCCCATATGGGAATCTTTTAATTTATTAAATGTAATTAAAGATTTCAATTTTCCTTTTATTGTAAAAAATAATATCGATTGTATGGCTATAGGACAATACCTTTTTAATCCACACAATACCCCCGATAACTTTATTTTCCTACACGCTGGATTAGGTATTTACACTTCCTTTTTCACAAAAGAAAAAATAGGAGCCTCTAAAAATCCTTATATCGGAGAAATTGGACACACCATTGTCGAATTGAATGGGCAATATTGTGAATGCGGAAAAAAAGGTTGTTTACAAACATATATTTCGGATGCTTGGTTAATCAAACATGCCCAATTATTATTTAAAAATTCTCAACTAACTGTACTAAAAAGCCTTGTAAAGACTGAAAAAGACATTCATTTAGATACCCTTTTAACAGCTTACAACTTAGGCGACTCCGCTTTACGTCAACAAATTGATAAAGGAGTCAATTTATTGGCCACTTCTATTGCAAATCTTCTCCTCATCAATCCTGCTGATAAAATCTATATCAACAGTCAATTGCTTAATTATCAACCTTTCACTCATGAAGTCAGGGATAAAATCCAAGATCAACTCCACTTTGTTCCCTTTACTCGTAATATAGAAATTGAAATTTTACCTTACAACAAACATCGTGGAAGTATAGGAGCTTGTGCATTAGCTATCGTCGCTTTTTTCATAGAACATAGCAATGTATTACAAGATATTATTTCACCTTAATATATTAGAAATCTATAGACCTGTTTAAATCAACTATAACCTGTAGTAAATATCTCGTTTTAGACAATATGAAAACAAGACGACTTCCATATAGGAAACCGCCTTCTCGCTATGTTGCATGAAACTGTAAAAATAGATGAAATTGATAGCGGTAGTCAGATCAAGAAACATCGTAACTCTAAAAAGTCACAATATATAAGTTCATCCTCGGAAAAATATCATTCTAATTATTGAAATGCCTACATGAAAAGAAACGTTAAATGCTCATAAAACAACGAATACAGGTATCAAAACTGTGACAAAACAAGTCCCTAAATTTACTAAAGACACTGCTCAACTTTACACCTGTAAATGGTTGTTGTATAATAAAGTTACAAAGATGTACGACCACACTGTTATAAATCATAGTGTTCGCGAATATATTACTGATAGCATTTCTACAAATACAAGTAAAGGGATCGGATGAGATTCAAACGAAATATGTCAGTGTTTTGGCATTCCTAGCCTTCATATCATTTAAAGAATTGTATAGATAAAATTTTTCCCAATACAGACACTCGTAACAACTGCTTCATTTTTCTACCAACATATTTAGGAACAGGATAAGATACAAGAGGATCAATCCATAAATCAGTTCTATACCATTCTAAGACAAATAAGCTAAAAAAACGATTGATAATAAGCAAATGGATTCCAAATTTTCTCTATCTCCTCATTTTAATAAACAATACTAGTGTAACTATCCTTCCAGTCAGAAGCTTGTCAAATCACACCGAAAATTCTTCTAAAATTTATCTCGTTAGGCAATCAAGCAAAAACTCGACGATAGTACAAACATTATCATACAGAATTGACTTCCTAAATTATATACTTTAGTAAGGTTTTTGGATAAGAAAAAAGGTTCATTTTGCATTCTAAACACTCTTTTCTAATACGAGCTAATTAAGAAAAACTACATTTTTAAATATAAACTACAATAAGATAAACTAAATTTCATAGGAGGAAGACAATGGATTGGTACGATTATATGATACAGGCATCCAAACAATCACAATTCAACGCAAGCCATTGGTTTCGCTATTTGCGAAAAGTTATTTTTGAAGACTATTCTTATTTAACAAACCAAGATGTAGAAAAGTTGCTAGACTCCAAAGAACTAACTCATTTTCAAAAAATTAGCTTGAAGTATGCCTTTCAAGAGCATACTCCAACTCATAAATATGTGATTTCATTAAATAAACCTGCTAAGTTAACCAATGTTCAAAAATTGATGGAGAAATACAAGCATGGATAAAATGAAACCGGTCTTCCAAGCCCTAAATAAGGAATTAATTCGGGAAAATCTGACTTTAACAATTATCTGTGTCGGTGGTTATGTCTTAGAATATCATGGTTTACGTGCCACACAAGATGTTGATGCTTTTTATGACCAAAATCAGAAAATCAATGAAATTATTGCTCGTGTAGGAAAACAGTTTAATCTTAACACCCACGAAGAGTTATGGCTCAACAATCATGTTGCAAATATGAACAAACAACCTCCCTTAAGTTTATGTGAATCCTTGTACTCATTTGAGAATCTGACTGTTTTAGTAGTCCCTATTGAGTATGTGTTAGGAATGAAGATGATGAGTATCAGAGAGCAGGATTTGAAAGATATTGGTGCAATTATTAAATACAAAAACTTTCATTCACCATTCGATACCTTTAAATATTTAAAAGACATGGGATTTGATACTATTGACCTCTCTGTTCTATTAGAAGGCTTTAGTTATGCTTATGGTATGGATTGGTTAGAAAAATTTTTTAAAGAAAATCAAGATAAACTTCGCGAATTTTATTAACAGTATAAAACAAGATGATTGTCAATTAGCCAGTCGTCTTGTTTTTATGATGAAATGAAATAAAATCTGAACAAATCGCTTAGAGAATTCCAGTCAATTTCTAGCACTGTTTGAGCCGTTTCAGCGGACTATAGTAAAATAAAATAAGAATAGGACCAATCGATCAGGACAGTCAAATCGATTTCTAACAATGTTTTAGAAATAAAGGTGTACTATTCTAGTTTCAATCTATTATATTTCAGATTCGGTCCACTATTCCTTCCCAAAAACATTGCATATTGCGCCGAAGGAATTGCTCACACTATCCCAAGCACAAAACCCTCGGTCGACTGACCGAGGGTTCCTTATTTCATTATTCAAGAACTTGATTAGCTCAATGCATCCAAGGCGTCATCCATTGAAAGAACTTCGTGGAAGACACGTTGTGTCAATTCAGTTTTTTGTTCTGGAGTGAGGTATTTAGTGTTTACACAGTATCCAGAGATACGTACGATAACGTCTTCACCTGACATGATCTTTTCGTAAACATCGTTCAAGTCCATAACGTTCAAGTTAACGTGTTGTCCACCGTTTTCGAAGTAACCATCAAGGATTGTTACCAAGTTATCAACTTGTTCGTCACGAGTCTTACCAAGAGCGCGAGGTGATACTTGTGTAGTCAATGAGATACCATCAGCTGCATAACTAAAGTCAAGGCTAGAAAGTGAGTTCAAGTTTTGCAACCAACCACCTTTAGCTTTGTTAGATGGGTTAGCACCTGGTGAGAAGAATTCAAGTTTAGACAAGTTCACAGAACCATCTTCGTTGAGGTATACACCTTTGTGGACTGGTGAGTTACCAGTTTGTTTAGAGTAAGCAACGTTAGATGTGATTGTCAAAAGTGATACTGTAGCTTCTGCGTCTTTGTAAAGTTTGTGGCTACGTAGACGAGTAGTGTAAGCTTCGATCAACCATTCTGCCAATTCGTTTGAGCGTGGGTCATCTTCACCCCAACGTGGGTATTCACCGATTGTTTCGTAATCGTAGATATAACCATTTTCGTCACGGATTGGTTTAACTGTAGCGTATTTGATAGCTGACAATGTATCAACAGTGTTGGCAAATCCACAGATACCGAATCCCATGTTGGCACGTTGTTTAGTTGGCAAGAAGGCCATTTGAACAGCTTCATAGTTGTACTTATCAGTCATATAGTGGATGATATTCAAAGCATCTACGTAAGTGTCAGTCAACCAGTCAAGAGATTTTTCAAAGTTAGCTTTAACTGATTCAAATTCAAGAACTTCGTCACGGATTGGTTCGATGTCAAATACTTTGTAGTCTTTGTGTACATCGTCGTAACCACCGTTCAAACCAGTAAGAAGGGCTTTCAATACGTTTACACGCGCACCAAAGTACTGGATGTTGTGGCGTTGTTCTTCATTTTCTGGGTCAAGTGGAGACACACAGCATGAGATGCAGCTCATTTCACCATATCCGTCTTTAGCCATTGTTGTTACACCTTCATATTGGATTGAAGAGTGTTTGTGGCTCATGTGCATACAGTAGCGACGGAAGTTGTATGGCAATTTATCAGTCCAAAGAACTGTCAAGTTTGGTTCTGGAGAGTTACCGATGTTGTCAAGTGTGTTCAAGAAACGGTAGTCCATCTTAGTAACACGGTGACGACCGTCGTTACCCATACCAGCCATAGAAGTTGTGATGAAAGTTGGGTCACCTGAGTACAATTGGTCGTAAGCTTTTGTACGAGCAAATTTAACTGTACGAAGTTTCATAACGAAATCATCAACGAATTCTTGGATTTCCGATTCAGTAAATGTACCACGAGCAAGGTCACGCTCTGCAAAGATGTCCAATACGATTGGTACACGTCCTAGGGATGTAGCAGCACCGTTGATAACACGGCAAACAGACATGAAGGCGATGTTAACCCATTGGATTGCTTCTTTAACGTTCATCGCTGGTTTGCGAACATCAACTCCGTAAAGGTCACCCAAGCGAACAACTTGTTGCAATGCTTGGTATTGAAGGTTGATTTCTTCACGAAGACGGATTGTTTCTTCATCGATTTCTTCGATTGCATTCCAATCGTTTACTTTTTCTTGCATCAAGTAGTCTGCACCGTAAAGAGCAAGACGTGCGTAAACACCGATGATACGTCCGCGTGAGTATGCATCTGGAAGACCAGTTACAGTGTGAGCGTGACGAGCGCGACGGATGTTTGAAGTGTAAGCGCGGAAGATACCGTCGTTAACTGTTGTTACGTATTTAGTGAAGATTTCGTGAACAGCTGGATCTGGTTCGTATCCATTTTCTTTCAAAGTAGTTTCAGCCATACGGATACCACCTTTTGGCATGAAGTTCAATTTGAAGAGTTCATCGTTTTGGATACCGAAGATAACTTCGTTTTCTTTGTCGATAAATCCAGCAGGAATATCAGCAATAGATGTTGGACGAGTGTCCATTGGGAAACGAGTTTCTTCATAGTGAGCCTTAGTTTCTTCTACAATTTTTTTGATATGAAGTGAACGTTCTGTTGGTCCTGCAAGGAAGCTTTCGTCTCCATCGTAAGGTGTGTAGTTAGCTTGTACGAAGCGTGATACACTTGCTTTTTCTTTCCAATCTACGCCTTTGAAGCCTTCCCAAGCTTTGTCAAAAATATCTTGTGCTTCAACAACTGTTTTAACAACCATGTTAATGTCCTCTTTTTTCTTTCTAGTAACAACCATCTGTTACATTTATGAGACAAGTATACCACACAGTAACCGATTTCAACAAGTGAAAATTCCCTATTTTTACACTTTCTTTTCTAAAACAGTCTGTTTTTTATCCCAAACTGTATTATATTTTTGAAAAAAATAAAGCCTCTTTTCCTTTTTTCAGAAAAAAGAGTATAATAAAAGAGAATAAGCGGTAAAAAGGGGATAGGTATGTTGATTTTTCCTTTGTTAAATGATTTGTCAAGAAAAATCATCCATATTGACATGGATGCCTTTTTTGCTGCGGTAGAAATCAGAGATAATCCTAAACTCAGAGGAAAACCTGTCATTATCGGAAGCGACCCTCGGCAAACAGGTGGGCGGGGAGTCGTTTCTACCTGTAGCTATGAGGCACGAGCTTTTGGTGTCCATTCTGCCATGAGTTCCAAGGAAGCCTATGAGCGTTGTCCCCAGGCCGTTTTTATCTCAGGAAATTATGAGAAATACAAGACTGTGGGACTCCAGATTCGATCTATCTTTAAGCGTTATACAGATTTAATAGAACCCATGAGCATTGACGAAGCCTATTTGGATGTGACAGAAAATAAACTCGGTATCAAGTCAGCGGTCAAAATCGCTCGTCTCATTCAAGAGGATATCTGGCAAGAACTCCATCTAACTGCTTCTGCTGGCGTTTCCTACAACAAATTCTTAGCTAAAATGGCTAGTGATTATCAAAAACCACATGGTCTGACAGTGATTCTACCTGACCAGGCTGAGGATTTTCTCAAACAAATGGATATTTCCAAATTTCATGGAGTAGGAAAAAAGACGGTGGAACGTCTTCATCACATGGGTGTTTTTACTGGCGCTGATCTACTTGAAGTTCCTGAAGTGACCCTAATAGACCGATTTGGCAGACTGGGCTATGACCTTTATCGAAAGGCTCGTGGCATTCACAACTCTCCAGTTAAATCAAATCGCATCCGTAAATCAATCGGCAAGGAGAAAACCTACGGGAAGATTCTCCGTGCCGAGGAAGACATTAAAAAAGAGCTGACTCTTCTATCAGAAAGAGTCGCTCTCAATCTCAGTCAACAAGAAAAAGCTGGAAAAATTGTCATTCTGAAAATTCGCTACGAGGACTTTTCAACTCTTACTAAACGAAAAAGTCTGGCTCAAAAAACACAGGATGCTAGTCAGATAAGCCAAATCGCCCTGCAACTCTATGAAGAGTTAAGCGAGAAAGAAAGAGGTGTCCGCCTGCTGGGGATTACCCTGACTGGATTTTGAAACTCAATGAAAATCAAAGAGTAAACTAGGAAGCTAGCCGCAGGCTGCTCAAAACACTGTTTTGAGGTTGCAGATAGAGCTGAAGAGATTTTCGAAAAATATAAAACCTTGAAGAGCCTGGACCCTTCAAGGTTTTTCTTATACAAATAAACGGACAAAACTGTAAAGTAGCAAAACACTACCAAGCACGATGCGGTATTTACCGAAAAGGGTAAAGTCGTGTTTTTTTACATAGCTCGTCAAGAAGCGAATAGCGACCATGCTGACTGCAAAAGCGACTCCCATCGCAACCAAGAGCAAGAACAATTGCCCAAAGCTCAAGAGCTGTCCTGCTTTCAAAAATTTGAAAATCTTTAAGGCACTAGCTCCAAACATAACTGGAATTCCAAGATAGAAGGTAAATTCTGTCACAACAGAACGACTCGTTCCATTTAACAAACCACCGACAATCGTTGCTCCTGAACGGCTAGTTCCTGGTAAAAGGGCAAGAACTTGGAAGAGTCCGATATAGAAAGCGGTCGTATAAGGAAGCTTGTCCAACTCTGTTACACTTGGCTCGATAGCACGCGCTTTATTACGCTTTTCCAAATAGATAAAGGCAATCCCATAGATAATCAACATGAGAGCAACAGAAACCATATTATGGAAGTGGGTATCAAACCAATCATCAAACTTAAAGACACCAAGCAAAGGCAAGGTCGCAATCAAGACCTTCAACCATAGTCTCCAAGTCTTACGAATTTCCTGCTTGTCCTTAGTCGGTTTGAAAGGATTAAGCTTGTTAAAGTAAATCACCATGACTGCTAAAATAGCACCAAGTTGAATCACGACATTAAACATGGACATAAAGGCTTCATTTTGATTTTGGTATTGGATAAACTCCTCTGCTAAAATCAAGTGACCTGTACTGGAAATCGGCAACCATTCCGTAATTCCTTCAACAATACCGAAGAAGATAGATTTTAAAATTTCAATAAGATACATAGATTACTCCTTTTTTCTATCTTCCATTATAGCATACTTTTTCAGTCTATGGCAGTTCTCTTTAAAAGGCTCCGATACTACCTCCTCCGCCGCCTCCAGAGAAGCCACCGCCAGAACTTCCACTTCCAGAAGATACAGAGTAGGTACTTGCTGTATTTGCGATGCTGGCATAATGGCCCATTTGCGCGCTTGAATGATAAAACATACTATGCCAACCATAGGCTACATAGAGATTGATATCTGGATTTTCCACTTTAATCTGATGAACCTTCATCAAATGGCTGACCTTGTCTGCATAGCCAAATAAGGTAGCATAGACCAAGAGGCGATTCCAGACTACAATACTTTCCAATTCAGCCTGATCCAATCGTGCAATCTCACGCAACATATTTTCAAAACTGGTCCAGAGATAGTAGACTTCTGCTCCTGCTTCATTTAGGACACCATCACGATTATCTAATCGAAGCTTCCAATAATAGAAAACAGCCAAAACCAAACCTAGAAAACCAAGTATTGGCAAGAGGAGGTAAAGATAGCCATAAACATCCAAACTGTACAAGAACAAACCAAATCCAATAAATAGGGGCAGGATAGTCAAGGCACCCATACCTACTTGCAAGGCCTTTTCCCCACCAGTTAAAGGACGATAATAATCTGGAAGTCCCCAGAAGATAACCCGATTTCTCACCCCTTCTTGCATCTCTTTCAATACTTCTTCAAAAGAGGATTTGAGCTGACGTCCCTTTGCTTGAATCCGTTTTTCATCAGAGACTTTTGCTCTACGATAAAGACTATCAGATACCTTGTAATCCGCAAACAAATTGGAAAGAGTTTCTTCTTTTTTGCCTGAAAAAGCCAGATTTAGACAGTCTTTCTCAAAGCTTGACAAACCATCTTCTTTGACCAGCCTCAAGCCAACTGCATCTCCTTCTGAAATGATAGAGACATTCCCACGGTCTATCACATCTAGCAAGGTAGCTTGAATAAGTTGATCAAAGGTGAATTTTCCAGCTCCCTTGACCAAGGGACTCACTTCCTCCAAAGAGGTCGAGTAGACAGCCTCTGATAAAACCATAGGCTCTAATTCCATTGGTGGTTCATAGAGACGATGATTTTTGGCATATTTGACTGAAGGAGTGGTCTTTCTTCTATAGATAAAATAAAAGCAGACACTCAATAACAAGGAGATAGAAAGTATCGAAGGAAATACCCAAGTAAGGAGTTGTTTACTTTGCTCTTTTTCTTTAACAATCGAGTCCTCTATTTTATTAAACTCTTCTAAACGATTCCCTTTCAAACCCTGATCCCTAGCGCTAGCAAAATCAGTTCGAGGCCAGTAGGCATGCAATTCAACCCCACGCTTAGCCGGAAGATTGTCTAAACGAATAGTATAATCAAGGCTACTCTTTTCAACCATTCCCTCTCTAAAAAGTTTCCCTGTATGGAAAAAGAGTTTTTCAGCCCCCTTTTCTCCCCTTACATGAAATTCAAACTTGCCAATAGCCCCTGAACTATCTGTTAAAGGTTGCCAATTTAATTCAGCAATGTCATCATATAGAAAAAGCAAATTTTTCAAGTTCCAAACGAGGTCAACTTCAACTGTGTCGCCTTCTTGACCTGGATTATAAACTTTAACAGTATAACCATCTGCTCCTTCTATCACTTCGCTCGTAACATCTGTCAGTTCAGCACCATTTTTCGCAGCCTGAACCTTTGGATGAGGATCAATGTCAAATCCACTAGGCATCTTGCCTGCACGTCCAAGTCCCACGATTTGGCCCTTAAAGTCCTCCTCAAACTGGTAAACTATCTTCTGTCTAAATTCTGCCGTATTATCTGCATGAATATACAAATCACCTTGATAAGAGTTTATCTTGAAATCAATGGCAAAAACAGAGAATGGCAGAAGGCAAAACAAGCCTAAAACAAATAAGAAAAAAGTTTTTTTCATCAATTAAGCCCCCTTTTTATCTTTCTTATCATTATAGCATTTTTTCGTAAGTAAAGGCTTACTTATGTTGAAAAATTACGCATTTTTCGATAAAATAGGAGACAGTTATTTTTTAATAGATTAGAAATAGGAGAAATCATGAGAAAAATATACTTATCTATTTTCACAAGTCTCTTACTGATGCTGGGACTTGTCAATGTTGCCCAAGCCGATGAATATTTACGCATCGGGATGGAAGCAGCATATGCTCCCTTTAACTGGACTCAGGACGATGATAGCAATGGAGCTGTCAAAATCGATGGGACTAACCAGTATGCTAACGGATACGATGTTCAAATCGCCAAGAAAATCGCTAAGGACTTAGGTAAAGAACCTTTGGTTGTTAAAACCAAGTGGGAGGGTCTAGTTCCTGCCCTTACTTCTGGTAAGATTGACATGATTATCGCAGGTATGAGTCCTACTGCCGAGCGTAAACAAGAAATTGCCTTTTCAAGCAGTTACTACACTAGCGAACCAGTTCTACTAGTCAAAAAAGATTCTGCCTACGCAAATGCTAAATCTTTAGATAACTTTAATGGTGCGAAAATCACTTCTCAACAAGGTGTCTACCTTTATGACTTGATTGCACAAATCCCAGGTGCTAAAAAAGAAACAGCCATGGGAGACTTCGCTCAAATGCGCCAAGCTCTTGAGGCTGGTGTTATCGATGCTTATGTTTCTGAACGCCCAGAAGCTCTGACCGCTGAAGCTGCGAACTCTAAGTTTAAGATGGTCCAAGTAGAACCTGGTTTCAAAACTGGGGAAGAAGATACAGCTATCGCTATTGGACTTCGTAAAGATGACAATCGTATTAGCCAAATCAATGCCAGCATTGAAACCATTTCAAAAGACGACCAAGTTGCCTTGATGGATCGTATGATCAAGGAACAACCTGCCGAAGCTACAACAACTGAAGAGACTAGCAGTAGTTTCTTTAGCCAAGTCACTAAAATTCTTTCTGAAAACTGGCAACAACTCTTGCGTGGTGCTGGTATCACTCTTTTAATCTCTATCGTCGGAACCATCATCGGTCTCATCATCGGTCTTGCCATTGGTGTTTTCCGTACTGCTCCTCTCTCTGAAAATAAAGCCATTTACGGCCTACAAAAACTAATCGGCTGGATCCTCAATGTCTACATTGAAATTTTCCGTGGTACCCCAATGATCGTTCAATCGATGGTTATCTACTATGGAACTGCCCAAGCTTTCGGGATCAACCTTGACCGTACACTAGCTGCTATCTTCATCGTTTCAATCAATACCGGTGCCTACATGACTGAAATCGTCCGTGGTGGTATCCTGGCAGTTGACAAGGGACAATTTGAAGCCGCAACTGCACTCGGTATGACTCATAACCAAACCATGCGTAAGATTGTCCTACCTCAAGTGGTCCGTAACATCCTACCAGCAACTGGTAATGAATTTGTCATCAATATCAAAGATACATCTGTATTGAACGTTATCTCGGTTGTCGAACTTTATTTCTCAGGAAATACCGTGGCAACACAAACCTATCAATACTTCCAGACATTTACAATCATCGCCGTGATTTACTTTGTCCTCACCTTCACCGTAACACGTATCCTACGCTTCATCGAGCGCCGAATGGACATGGATACCTATACTACAGGTGCTAACCAAATGCAAACGGAGGATTTAAAATAATGACACAAGCAATCCTTGAAATTAAACACCTCAAAAAATCCTATGGACAAAACGAAGTGCTAAAAGACATTTCTCTGACTGTCCACAAGGGAGAAGTCATCTCTATCATCGGAAGCTCTGGAAGCGGAAAATCAACCTTCCTACGCTCCATTAACCTACTTGAAACGCCAACTGATGGACAAATCCTTTATCATGGACAAAACGTCCTCGAAAAAGGCTATGACCTCACGCAATACCGTGAAAAACTAGGGATGGTGTTCCAATCCTTTAACCTCTTTGAAAATCTTAACGTTCTCGAAAACACAATCGTCGCTCAGACAACAGTCCTTAAACGCGAACGCACAGAAGCTGAAAAAATTGCCAAAGAAAACCTAGAAAAAGTCGGCATGGGAGAACGCTACTGGCAAGCCAAACCAAAACAACTCTCAGGTGGTCAAAAACAACGTGTGGCCATCGCTCGCGCCCTTTCAATGAATCCTGACGCTATTCTCTTTGATGAACCAACATCAGCTCTCGATCCAGAAATGGTTGGAGAAGTCCTCAAAATCATGCAGGACCTGGCTCAAGAAGGCTTGACCATGATTGTTGTAACTCACGAAATGGAATTCGCCCGTGATGTCTCTCACCGTGTTATCTTCATGGATAAGGGTGTAATCGCTGAAGAAGGCAAACCAGAAGACCTCTTCACCAATCCTAAAGAAGACCGTACAAAAGAGTTCCTTCAACGCTATCTCATACTCAATGAAAATCAAAGAGCAAACTAGGAAGCTAGCCGCAGGCTGTACTTGAGTACGGCAAGGTTAAGCTGACGTGGTTTGAATTTGATTTTCGAAGAGTATCAAATAAAAAGAAAAGGCTGCATCAACCGTGCAGTCTTTTTGCTGTCCAAAATGAAAAGGCAGATTCTCTATCTCTACTACTTGAGGGTCAGGAATCCGCCGTTATCCAAAGATTAATCTTCAAATTTTTCATGATTT
>NZ_VMLJ01000011.1:127716-132349 GCF_013276615.1 Streptococcus sp. 1621 | reverse complement strand
AAACTACATGATTGAGGCTATTGAAAAACATGGCTTCAAGGGTGTTTTGATGGGCTTGGCTCGGATTTTACGTTGCCATCCCTGGTCGAAAACAGGTAAGGACCCCGTACCGGATCATTTTTCTTTAAAGAGAAATGCAAAATAATACTCAATGAAAATCAAAGAGCAAACTAGGAAACTAGCCGCAGGCTGCTCAAAACAGTGTTTTGAGGTGGTGGATAGAACTGACGAAGTCAGCTCAAAATACTATTTTGAGGTTGCAGATAGAACTGACGAAGTCAGTAACATCTATACGGCAAGGCAATGTTGACGTGCTTTGAAGAGATTTTCGAAGAGTATAAATTGGATTCTAATGTATAAAACACAGATAGATGATACTTGGTATTTATCAAGTGCCATCTATCTGTGTTTTTATTTATGATTGATGTTTCTGCTATTTATTCTAAAATGTTTTTGCCTTCTTTAACACGCCAATGATAATCCGATAAAATAATATCTTCAAGAGAGTAGCTAGCCTGCCAATCAAGATATTGTTTAGCTTTTGTTGCGTCTGCTAGGACGCTAGCTGGGTCACCAGCACGGCGAGCAACAATTTCGTGTGGTATTTTTTGATTCAGTAATTCTTCAGCAGTTTTAAAGATTTCTTTGACGGTATAGCCTTTTTCAGTTCCTAAGTTAAAGATTTGAGAAGAACTGTCTTCTTGAAAGAGGTAATTCATCCCTTTAACATGAGCCTGTGCAAGGTCCAAGACATGAATGTAATCTCGAATACATGAACCATCACGTGTATCGTAGTCATCTCCAAATATTTTGAGGCTATCATTTTGTCCCAATGCGGTTTTGTTGATATTGGGAATGATATGAGTTGGATTTTTTACACGGAGACCATTTGAAGCATCCATTTCAGCCCCAGCAACATTAAAGTAACGGAAAATGACATATTTCCAGTCGTAGCGATTGGCCATCCAGTAAATCATTCGTTCGCCCATCAGTTTTGTTTCTGCATAAGGGTTGACAGGGTCGAGCAGGGTATCTTCAGTCGCCGGCTTGTCAATACAGTTATTACCATAGAGGGAAGCAGTCGAAGAGAACATGATTTTTTGAATACCAACTTCAGATAAGACTTTGAGAACTTGGTTCATACCCGCAACATTGGCAGTGAAGTATTTGCTTGGATTTTCAATACTTTCGCTCACAACAATCTCACCCGCACAATGGAGGACAGCATCAATCTGATTTTCTTCTAAGTAAGCCTTTAAGGCGCTAGCATCATAAACATCCAGTTGTTTAAAGCTAGCACGACTATCCACAGCCGCTCGATTTCCTGTAGAGAGATTATCTAGAACATGTACCTGATAGCCAGCATTTAAAAGAGCTTTAACGGTATGGGAGCCAATGTAGCCAGCTCCACCTGTAACAAGAATTGTTTTGGTCATGATTTTTTCCTTTTTTATTTTTTACTAGTTGGAAAATTCTTTTTGATTTAAAAAATTAAATACTTCTAATAACGTATTTGTTCGATCTCCAATCAATACTCCATCAAATCCTAATTTAATAATTTCAGGGATGTCTTTACATTGTAGACCTCCTCCAAATACTAATTTATATTTAAAATTATATATTTGACTAGATATGAACAAATACCTTTTTAGCATAGTTAAATGATTAGAAATTTCTTCTAAACTGTAGTCCTTTTTTCCACTCAATGTTGCACTTAGAATTTCATATGCTATAATAATTTCTTTTCCTTGAAATTGAATTCCTGATAAAAGTTGATGTATCTCAGCAATATAATTTTTATTTTTGCCAAAACAAATAATAGGAGTTATATTTCCAACTATTGTCTGTTTTATTTTTGAACGAATGATATTTTTAGTTTCATTTAAGAATTTTTGTCGTTCTAGATGGCCGACAAATGCATATTTTATATTATAGTAATTGAGATGTTCACAGGTTAAATCACCAACATTTCGCCCCTTTATAGCAATATTTTGCGAAGCAATTGAAAAAGAATATTCATTGTCGTTAACAGGTATTATTGGCGAAATAATTAATTCTGTTTTAACATTTCCTTCATTGAAAAGTTTTAACAGATCTAATTGTTCATGAATACTTAATTTATTTTTAAAGTTGAATATTGTTAACATTTTCACCTTTTTAATATTAAAACTAATTATTTGTTAATTTTGTCATCAATGTATTGTTCTAGTTTTGCTTTGTATTGTTCAAAGTTAGGTTTCTTTACTACATTATGAAATGATAAAGTTTCTCTTTGTGTAAATCCGCAAAACTCCATTGCTTTATGAAATGATATTAGAATTTCGTCTACACTTTTACCATTAAAAAATTCATTGGAATCATTAAAAGTATATTCTGGTGCATTCCATGTTGAAGATATAATATATTCTTTCCCTTTCATGAGTCCACCAGTTCCATATTTATCAGCAAATGAGTAAAACTGCCCATATTCAAATACATTATCAAGATACAATTTTAATTTTCCTGGAACATTAAACCAATAAATTGGGAATTGAAAAATAATTAGGTCAGCCCATAAAAACTTATTTCTTTCATCAATAATATCATATGATTCTACTGAAGATAGCTGTACATTATGATGATGCCGTAATTTATTTAAAAAAATATTGTATAAGCTAAAGTTAAGTTCGCCTTTACAGAAATCATGTTTTTGATATCCGTTTATCAATAAGATGTTCATATTTAATTCCTCCTTGTATTAAAAATATCATTATTTAATATTTTTGTCAATATTTTTATTGAAAACAATTGAAAAACAACCGAAAATATTCTGTAAATCATGAAAATATGAACGTTTTTATTATAAATTATTTTTTTGTACGTTTATTTATAATTAGGTTTGTCTTGGAATAGTTCTTAGATTTCAGCTCACATGCAAGAAAATACAAGCTTTTTCTAAGATAGAGCAGGACTAAGATACTAATTTAGAAATCCACCTTCCCGCTATCCTTCTCCTATAAAAAGTGGTAAAATGGATGAAAGAAAGAAGGAACTGAAATGACAACATTATTTTCAAAAATCAAAGAAGTAACAGAACTTGCTGCGATCTCAGGTCATGAAGCACCTGTTCGTGCTTATCTTCGTGAAAAGTTGACACCGCACGTAGATGAAGTGGTGACAGATGGCTTGGGTGGTATTTTCGGGATTAAACATTCAGAAGCTGCAGATGCACCGCGCGTCTTGGTCGCTTCTCACATGGATGAAGTTGGTTTTATGGTCAGCGAGATTAAGCCAGATGGTACCTTCCGTGTGGTAGAAATCGGTGGCTGGAACCCTATGGTGGTTAGTAGCCAACGTTTCAAACTCCTGACTCGTGATGGTCGTGAAATTCCTGTGATTTCGGGTTCTGTCCCGCCACATTTGACTCGTGGAAAGGGTGGACCAACCATGCCAGCCATTGCAGATATTGTTTTTGATGGTGGTTTTGCGGACAAGGCTGAGGCAGAAAGTTTTGGCATCCGTCCTGGTGACACTATTGTCCCAGATAGTTCCGCTATCTTGACAGCCAATGAAAAAAATATCATCTCAAAAGCTTGGGATAACCGCTACGGTGTTCTCATGGTTAGCGAGTTGGCGGAAGCTATGTCAGGTCAAAAACTTGGCAATGAACTCTATCTTGGCTCTAACGTCCAAGAAGAAGTTGGTCTCCGCGGTGCTCATACATCTACAACCAAGTTTGACCCAGAAGTCTTCCTCGCAGTTGATTGCTCCCCAGCAGGTGATGTCTACGGTGGTCAAGGCAAGATTGGAGATGGAACCTTGATTCGTTTCTACGATCCAGGTCACTTGCTTCTCCCAGGTATGAAGGATTTCCTTTTGACAACAGCTGAAGAAGCTGGTATCAAGTACCAATACTATTGTGGTAAAGGCGGAACAGACGCTGGCGCAGCTCATCTGAAAAATGGTGGTGTCCCATCTACAACAATCGGAGTCTGTGCTCGTTATATCCATTCTCACCAAACACTTTATGCAATGGATGACTTCCTAGAAGCGCAAGCCTTCTTACAAGCCTTGGTGAAAAAATTGGATCGTTCAACGGTTGACTTGATTAAAAATTATTAAACTTAAGGAGGTGGTAGGGATGGTAGAACCAAACCTAGAAAGCCTTGTAAAAGATCTTTACAATCATGCTCGACATGATTTGAGTGAAGATTTAGTTGCTGCTCTCCTAGAGACTGCTAAAAAACTGCCTACTACAAATGAGCAATTGCTGGCAGTTCGTCTCTCAGGTCTGGTCAATCGTGAATTGCTCAAGAATCCCAGACATCCGGCACCTGAGTTGCTCAACTTGGCCCGCTTTATCAAAAGAGAAGAAGCTAAGTACAGAGGAACCGCAGCTTCTGCGCTTATGTATGGGGAGATTTTTAAAATGCTTTGATTCCATTGTGGATCAAAGCATTTTTTATAAGACCTATCTCGTGAGCGCTCAGATAGTAGTAACAAGGAATCATGAGAAGTTAGCTGAAGCAATAGTAGTGAAGAAACTTCTGTAATGGAAGTGGAGCGAAGTGAGGAATCGTCAAACGGTAGGGTATAGGCGGTTTGAAGGGTGCTATGAGAAAGATAGGGTAAGGTGAAATTAATACTCTTCGAA
>NZ_VMLJ01000011.1:109530-127675 GCF_013276615.1 Streptococcus sp. 1621 | reverse complement strand
AGCAACCTGCGGCTAGTTTGCTCTTTGATTTTCATTGAGTATAAATACGAACAAATTGATTGGGAAATTCAAATCGCTTTCTATCAATGTTTTAGAAGATACAGTGCCCTAGTCCAACTTCAATATACTATAAAAGAACAGATGGAAGCAATTATGATTTACTTCTATCTTTAAAATAAATTGTCTGATAGGAAAAACGTGTCCCCTCATAAAATATAGGATAGTACGGATGAAAGGCTTTTGTAGACTGGAGGACGAGGGAGTTTAGAAACTCTCGTTAAAAGTTAGTTGAGCCGGAGTATGGTGGTGTGAATCATTAACAAAAATTATTTCTATATCGAAATAGTTGACAGTTGAAAGGACAAGTGTTACAATTATTCTATTCATTTCGATATCGAAATAATTGGAGGTGTTATGAAAGATAGTCATTTGCTAGCCCATCATATTCGTTTGTTGAATGGGCGGATGTTTCAGAAGTTACTGAGCCAAGATCCTGAGGCTCTTTATAGGGGTGAACAGGGCAAGATTTTAGCGGTTTTATGGAATAGTAAAACTGGCTGCGCAACTGCGACAGATATTGCGCTTGCGACTGGGCTTGCGAATAATACGCTGACGACTATGATAAAAAAGCTAGAGGAACAAAAGCTTGTAACTGTTAGTCCATGTGGAAAAGATAAGCGTAAAAAGTATTTGGTTTTAACAGAGTTGGGCAAGTCCCAGAAAGAAGTGGGGCATCGTGTCAGTCAGAAATTGGATACGATCTTTTACAAAGGATTTTCAGAGGAAGAAATTCACCAATTTGAAGTTTTTCAAGAAAGAATTTTGGCTAATCTGAAAGAGAAGGAAAATGAGGAGTAAAATAGATCAAATTAGCTGTTTATAAGTAAAGGCCACTTTTGACTTTGTTTTCCAACTCTTAGGACAAGGAAACTATGTGGTTAGCTATGGTCAGACTCAGATTGATGGCCTTGCTTATGCCCAGTACAATATCTTCCGTTTAGAAAATGGAAAAATTGTGGAGCATTGGGACAATAAGGAAGTCATGCCTAAGGTAGAGGACTTGACTAATCGAGGAAAGTTTTAAAATGAGGACAAAGAATGATTGAATACAAAAATGTAGCCTTGCGCTACACAGAAAAAGATATCTTGAGAGATGTCAATTTACGGATTGAGAATGGCGAGTTTATGGTTTTAGTTGGGCCATCTGGCTCAGGTAAGACGACCATGATTAAGATGATTAACCGTCTCTTGGAACCGACTGATGGAAATATTTTTATGGATGGCAAGCGTATCAAAGACTATGATGAGCGTGAACTTCGTCTTTCTACTGGATATGTTTTACAGGCCATTGCTCTCTTTCCAAATCTAACGGTCGCGGAAAATATTGCCCTGATTCCTGAGATGAAGGGCTGGACTAAGGAAGAAATTGCTCAGAAAACAGAAGAGCTTTTGGCCAAGGTTGGTTTACCAGTAGCTGAGTATGGGCATCGTTTACCTAGTGAACTATCTGGTGGAGAACAGCAACGGGTTGGTATTGTCCGTGCCATGATTGGTCAGCCTAAGATTCTCCTCATGGATGAACCTTTTTCAGCCTTGGATGCTATTTCGAGAAAACAGTTGCAGGTTCTGACTAAAGAATTGCATAAAGAGTTTGGAATGACAACTATTTTTGTGACCCATGATACGGATGAAGCTTTGAAATTGGCGGACCGTATTGCTGTCTTGCAGGATGGAGAGATTCGCCAGGTAGCGAATCCCGAGACCATTTTAAAAGCTCCTGCCACAGAATTTGTAGCAGACTTGTTTGGAGGTAGTGTTCATGACTAATTTAATTGCAACTTTTCAGGATCGTTTTAGTGATTGGGTGACAGCCCTATCTCAACATTTGCAGTTGTCACTGTTGACCTTGTTACTAGCTATTTTTATCGCGATTCCCTTGGCTGTTTCTCTTCGCTATCATGAGAAGTTGGCCGACTGGGTCTTGCAGATTGCAGGGATTTTCCAGACTATCCCGTCACTGGCCTTGTTGGGACTCTTTATCCCCTTGATGGGAATTGGAACCTTGCCGGCTTTGACAGCGCTAGTGATTTATGCGATTTTCCCTATTTTGCAAAATACCATCACTGGGCTGAAGGGAATTGATCCAAGTCTGCAAGAGGCTGGGATTGCCTTTGGGATGACTAGGTGGGAGCGTCTCAAGAAGTTTGAAATTCCACTTGCCATGCCTGTTATCATGTCTGGGATTCGGACAGCAGCAGTATTGGTTATCGGTACGGCAACCTTGGCGGCCTTGATTGGTGCAGGGGGACTGGGTTCCTTTATCCTTTTGGGAATTGACCGTAATAATGCCAGTCTGATTTTGATTGGGGCCCTTTCTTCTGCAGTGCTAGCCATTGCCTTTAACTTCCTACTAAAAGTGATGGAAAAGGCAAAATTGCGGACGATTTTCTCAGGTTTTGCCTTGGTGACAATATTGCTTGGTTTGTCTTATAGTCCAGCTCTTTTGGATCAAAAAGAGAAAGAAAACTTGGTCATTGCTGGGAAATTGGGTCCAGAACCAGAAATTTTGGCCAATATGTATAAACTCCTCATTGAAGAAAATACCAGTATGACTGCGACTGTTAAACCGAATTTTGGGAAAACAAGTTTCCTCTATGAGGCTCTGAAAAAAGGCGATATTGACATCTATCCTGAATTTACAGGAACGGTGACTGAAAGTTTACTTCAACCATCACCGAAAGTAAGTCATGAGCCAGAGCAGGTTTATAATGTGGCGCGTGATGGCATTGCCAAACAGGATCATCTAGCCTATCTCAAACCCATGTCTTATCAAAATACCTACGCTGTAGCTGTTCCGAAAAAGATTGCTCAAGAATATGGCTTGAAGACCATTTCGGACTTGAAAAAAGTAGAAGGACAGTTGAAGGCAGGCTTTACTCTCGAGTTTAATGACCGTGAGGATGGAAATAAGGGCTTGCAGTCAATGTATGGTCTCAATCTCAATGTGGCGACCATGGAACCAGCTCTTCGCTATCAGGCAATTCAGTCAGGCGATATTCAAATCACGGACGCTTATTCGACTGATGCGGAATTGGCACGTTATGATTTACAGGTATTGGAAGATGACAAACAACTCTTCCCACCTTATCAAGGGGCTCCACTGATGAAAGAAGCTCTTCTCAAGAAACATCCAGAGTTGGAAACAGTTCTCAATAAATTGGCTGGTAAAATTACTGAAAGCCAGATGAGCCAGCTCAACTACCAAGTCGGTGTTGAAGGCAAGTCAGCAGAACAAGTAGCCAAGGAGTTTCTACAAGAACAAGGTTTGCTGAAGAAATAGCTTGAAAAGCTAAACTCAACTTGCTTAAACGACTATATAGAAGAATGCTCAGATAATTTTGTCTGGGCTTTTTTGATTGTCGAAAAGATAAAAACTCAGTAGCCTGGGCATAAGGCAACTGAGCTCTAGTCTGTATTTAGTCTTTAGAAATGAGAAGGTCTAGATAAAACTGGACAACTTCCTGATTTGTGAAGTCTTGCCCTTTTTTGAGCCACCAGGTCAAGGTTTCGATAAAGTTGGTCACGACCAAGTGTTGGAGATAAGAAACAGGCAGACTTGGGTGAGATTCTTTCAACTCATCAGCCAACATGGGATAGACATGGTGCTCCAGTTCTTTATGAAGTTGGCGAAGGAAGTAGTCATTTTTGGAGAATAGCAGACTGGTGATATGGTCTTGGTTTTTCTGAAAATGAAGAAAGAGATGGGCGAGATAAACCTTAGTTGAAATGGATTTTTCTCTTTCAAAGAGGTGATGGAAGAGGTAGCGGCAGAGCTCGTCCAGAAGCAGCTCCTTACTCTCATAGTGACAGTAAAAGGTGGATCGTCCCACATCTGCGAGATCAATGATATCCTGAACAGTAGTGGCCTCGTAGCCCTTAGCATTCAAAAGTTGTAGAAAAGCTTGATAGATAGCTTTTTTGGTTTTGCTGATACGGCGGTCAATGTTAGTCATATGGACACTTGAGGCAAATTGTTCAGAACTGAATAAAGCTGACGTTTTGCTTCTATCCTTTCTTTGAGTTTTAGTGGATAATGATAATGAACAAGGTGTTCATAAATCTATTATAACAAAGGAATGAGAAATATGAAGGCAAAATATGCTGTTTGGGTGGCTTTTTTCTTAAATTTGACTTATGCCATTGTTGAGTTTATTGCAGGTGGAGTATTTGGTTCTAGCGCTGTTCTTGCTGACTCTGTGCATGACTTGGGAGATGCGATTGCTATTGGGATCTCAGCCTTTTTGGAAAGTATCTCCAATCGTGAAGAAGACAGCCACTATACCTTGGGCTATAAGCGGTTTAGCCTGCTAGGAGCCTTGGTAACAGCTGTGATTCTCGTAACAGGCTCTGTTCTAGTCATTTTGGAAAATGTCACGAAGATTTTGCATCCGCAACCAGTCAATGATGAGGGGATTCTCTGGTTAGGAATTATTGCGATTACTATCAATCTGTTAGCGAGTCTGGTGGTTGGTAAGGGAAGGACAAAGAATGAGTCTATTCTGAGTCTGCATTTTCTGGAAGATACGCTAGGGTGGGTAGCTGTTATCCTGATGGCGATTGTTCTTCGATTTACGGACTGGTATATCCTAGATCCTCTTTTGTCCCTTGTCATTTCTTTCTTTATTCTTTCAAAAGCCCTTCCACGTTTTTGGTCTACACTCAAGATTTTCTTGGATGCTGTGCCAGAAGGTCTTGATATCAAGCAAGTAAAGAGTGGCCTGGAGCGATTGGACAATGTGGCCAGCCTTAATCAGCTTAATCTCTGGACTATGGATGCTTTGGAAAAAAATGCCATTGTCCATGTTTGTCTAAAAGAAATGGAACATATGGAAACTTGTAAAGAGTCTATTCGAATTTTCCTAAAAGATTGTGGTTTTCAAAATATTACCATTGAAATTGATGCTGACCTAGAAACTCACCAAACCCATAAGCGAAAGGTGTGTGACTTGGAACGGAGTTATGAGCATCAACATTAGAAAAAAGTGAAAAATACTTGGGTACTATCTTATTTGGAATAGAGTAATTTCTTTATTATTTAAATATTTCAAAAATTGGTAAGAGAAGAGCATTGTATAAACTCCAGATATATGATTGTTAATGATAAAAATTTTTCGATTAGGTGCAAAATGCTTGACTTGGAGTCAACTCAAAGTTATATAATAAGATAAGTGAGTTAGAGTAGCTTAAACTCAGTGAATGAAATGAGAGGAGGTTAGCGTGTGAATATTAAATCTGCCAGTGATTTGTTGGGAATTTCAGCGGATACGATTCGGTATTATGAACGGGTTGGTCTTGTGCCACCGATTACTCGTACTGCTACTGGGATTCGTGATTTTCAAGATCAGGATATCGAAGCGCTGGAATTTATTAAGTGTTTTCGTTCGGCGGGTGTCTCTGTAGATAGTTTAGTTGACTATATGTCGCTCTACCAAAAGGGAGATGAAACGAGAGAGGAGAGGCTTGGTATTTTAGAAGAGGAAAAGCAAAAATTAGAGGAGCGCTTGTCTCAGCTACAGACAGCTTTAAATCGTTTAAATCTCAAAATTAAACTTTATAAGGAAGGAAAATTTTAAATGAAATCAGCAGTATATACAAAGGCAGGTCAGGTTGGACTTGCTAGCATTGAACGTCCGCAAATAATAGAAGCGGATGATGTGATTATTCGTGTGGTTCGTGCGTGCGTTTGTGGTTCAGATTTATGGAGGTACCGTAATCCAGAAACGAAAGCTGGACACAAAAATAGTGGACACGAAGCGATTGGGATTGTCGAAGAAACTGGGGAAGCCATTACGACGGTGAAACCAGGTGACTTTGTCATCGTCCCTTTTACCCATGGATGTGGTGAGTGTGATGCCTGTCTTGCTGGCTTTGACGGTTCTTGCGACAATCATATTGGTAATAACTTGGGGGGCGATTTTCAGGCGGAATATATCCGTTTCCACTATGCAAACTGGGCGCTGGTTAAAATCCCTGGTCAACCTTCTGACTACACAGAAGGTATGCTAAAGTCCCTCTTGACCCTTGCTGATGTCATGCCAACAGGCTATCATGCGGCGCGTGTTGCAAATGTTCAAAAAGGGGATAAGGTTGTGGTTATCGGTGATGGGGCTGTTGGTCAATGTGCTGTCATCGCAGCTAAAATGCGTGGAGCATCGCAAATTATTCTTATGAGCCGTCATGAAGATCGTCAAAAGATGGCTCTGGAGTCAGGTGCGACAGCTGTTGTAGCTGAACGCGGTCAAGAAGGAATTACCAAGGTGCGTGAAATCCTCGGTGGCGGAGCGGACGCAGCACTTGAATGTGTTGGTACGGAGGCTGCTGTAGAACAGGCGCTAGGTGTTCTCCATAATGGAGGGCGTATGGGATTTGTAGGAGTCCCACACTATAATAATCGTGCTCTTGGTTCGACATTTATGCAAAATATCTCTGTAGCAGGTGGGGCAGCTTCTGCTACAACATACGATAAGCAATTTTTACTAAAAGCCGTCCTTGATGGTGATATCAATCCAGGTCGCGTCTTTACTTCAAGTTATAAACTGGAAGATATCGACCAAGCCTACAAAGATATGGATGAACGTAAGACCATTAAGTCTATGATTGTGATGGATTAAAAAAGAAAATCCTAATGGAGATGTGAGACTCTCTATTAGGATTTTTTGTCATGTTTAATTTGTGGAGTTATGGCAGAGTACTCTCTCTTAAAGTCAGTCTGGTACCCAGCATGGTCAGGCTAGGGATTTTGCGACCGTGGAGTACTTCTTTGTTAAGAATATCCATACCTGCTCGGCCCATTTCTTCGGTATAGACGGTGATGCTGGAGAGGGGAGGATAGACTTGCTTGGTCAGACTAGTATCGTTAAAGGAAATAAGGCTGACGCGGTCTGGCAGGCTGATTCCAGCTTCTTGGAGGGCACGGAGGGCACCGATAGCTAAACTATCGCTAGCTGCAAAAAATGCTGGTGGCAGTTGGTCTCCCAAACTCTGAATAGCCTCCTTCATCAAGTCATAGCCAGACTGGGCAGTAAAGCTTCCTTGAAAGACCAGTTCATCATGATAAATTCCCTTCGCTTGACTGTAGTTTCTGAAATTTTCCAGTCGCTTATCCTCAATGATTTCTTCTTGGTCAGTTGTTTCCTCAATACCTGTTAGAATTCCTATACGGTCTATCCCTTGACTGAGGAAATAATCGACAACCTGTTTCATGGCAGTGTAAAAGTCCGTAATAATGCAGGTATGTCCTAGTGAAAGAGTATCACTGTCTAGAAAGACAAGAGGCTTTTGGTATTCTTCAAAGGCAGAAATCTGAGCTCGGCTAAACTTTCCGATGCAGAGAATCCCGATGACTTCCTCGCTTAGGGTAAAAGGATGGTCATTAAAATAGCGCAAAATATCATAGTCCAGTTCTTGGGCTCTTTTTTCTATGCCTAGGCGAATCTGGTAGTAGTAGAGGTCGTCCAGCTCTCCTTGTTCGCTGACCCATTGGATAATAGCAATCTTTTGCTTGGGCTTGTGGGACTCGCCTGTCTTGAGGTGCTTAGTGTAGCCCAACTCTTCAGCAACAGTTAAAATACGGTGTCTGGTTTCTTCTGTAACAGATAGACTCTGGTCGCGGTTGAGGACGCGGGATACGGTTGCGATAGAGACAGAGGCTAGCTGTGCAATGTCTTTTAAAGTAGCCATAAATCCTCCTTCTTTAAGGTTGGTATATCATATTTTTCTGCTTTTTACTGATAGTTTAGTAAAATTTTAGTAAAAAGGATTGACCTTGGGAAATCCCTTGGATACAATAGAAGAAAACGATTACACGTTAAGGTGACTTAACGGACAGTCAAAGGAGAATTCATATGACACAACATCTTACTGCAGAAGCCCTTCGAAAAGACTTTCTTGCTGTTTTTGGTCAAGAAGCAGACCAAACCTTCTTTTCACCAGGCCGTATCAACTTGATTGGTGAGCACACAGACTACAACGGTGGGCACGTTTTTCCTGCTGCTATTTCCTTGGGAACATACGGGGCAGCTCGCAAACGTGATGATCAAGTCTTGCGTTTCTACTCAGCTAACTTTGAGGACAAGGGCATTATCGAAGTACCTTTAGCTGACCTCAAGTTTGAAAAAGAGCACAACTGGACCAATTATCCAAAAGGAGTTCTTCATTTCTTGCAAGAAGCTGGGCACGTGATTGATAAAGGTTTTGATTTTTATGTTTATGGGAATATCCCAAATGGTGCTGGTTTGTCTTCTTCAGCATCCCTTGAACTCTTGACAGGAGTCGTGGCAGAGCATCTCTTTGATTTAAAATTAGAGCGTCTCGATTTGGTTAAAATCGGAAAACAAACAGAAAATAACTTTATCGGAGTCAACTCTGGTATCATGGACCAGTTTGCTATCGGTATGGGGGCTGATCAACGTGCAATTTACCTAGATACCAATACTTTAGAATACGACTTGGTGCCACTTGATTTGAAGGACAATGTCGTTGTTATTATGAACACCAATAAACGTCGTGAATTGGCGGATTCTAAATATAATGAACGCCGTGCTGAATGTGAAAAAGCAGTGGAAGAATTGCAAGTTGCTTTAGATATTCATACCTTGGGTGAATTGGATGAGTGGGCCTTTGACCAATACAGCTATCTGATTAAAGATGAAAATCGTTTGAAACGTGCTCGTCATGCAATGCTTGAAAATCAACGTACCCTCAGAGCTCAAGCAGCCCTCCAAGCAGGAGATTTGGAAACATTTGGTCGTTTGATGAATGCGTCACACGTTTCTCTAGAACATGACTATGAAGTAACTGGCTTGGAATTGGATACTCTTGTTCACACAGCTTGGGGACAAGAAGGTGTTCTCGGTGCTCGTATGACAGGGGCAGGTTTTGGCGGATGTGCCATTGCTTTAGTGCAAAATGATGCTGTTGAGACCTTTAAGGAAGCTGTAGGCAAACACTACGAGGAAGTAGTTGGATACGCTCCAAGCTTCTATATCGCTGAAGTTGCAGGTGGCACTCGCGTCCTTGACTAGTCAAAAGGAGGCTCTATAGTGACCTTAGTAGATAAATTTGTAACACATATTATTTCTGAAAGTTCATTTGAGGAAATGGATCGAATCTACCTGACCAATCGTGTCTTGGCACGAGTGGGAGATGGTGTTTTGGAAGTTGAGACCAATCTGGATAAAGTGATTGACCTCAAGGACCAGCTGGTTGAGGAAGCCGTTCGATTAGAGACGATTGAGGATAGTCAGACTGCGCGTGAAATCCTTGGTGCTGAACTGATGGATTTGGTGACTCCTTGTCCGAGTCAGGTCAATCGTGACTTTTGGGCAACCTATGCCCACTCTCCTGAGCAAGCGATAGAGGATTTTTACCAACTCAGTCAGAAGAATGACTACATCAAACTCAAGGCCATTGCTAAAAATATCGCCTACAGAGTACCATCTGACTACGGAGATCTAGAAATAACCATCAACCTCTCTAAGCCTGAAAAGGATCCTAAGGAGATTGCGGCAGCCAAGTTGGTGCAAGCTAGCAATTATCCCCAGTGTCAGCTTTGTCTAGAGAATGAGGGCTACCATGGTCTAGTTAACCACCCAGCTCGCAGTAACCACCCAGCTCGCAGTAACCACCGTATTATCCGTTTTAAAATGGCTACTCAGGAGTGGGGTTTCCAGTATTCACCTTATGCCTACTTTAATGAGCACTGTATTTTCTTAGACGGTCAGCATCGTCCCATGGCCATTAGTCGTCAGAGCTTTGAACGTCTGCTGGCTATCGTAGAACAGTTTCCAGGCTATTTTGCTGGCTCTAATGCCGACCTGCCGATTGTGGGGGGCTCTATTCTAACTCATGATCATTATCAGGGAGGCCGTCACGTATTTCCTATGGAATTAGCTCCCTTGCAAAAGACTTTCTATTTTGCTGGTTTTGAGCAGGTTAAGGCTGGGATTGTCAAGTGGCCCATGTCAGTGTTGCGTTTGACTTCGGATTCCAAAGAGGATTTGATCAACTTGGCTGACAAGATTTTGCAGGAATGGCGTCAGTATTCAGATCCTAGTGTGCAGATTTTGGCAGAGACAGACGGGACACCGCATCACACCATCACACCTATAGCCCGTAAGCGCGACGGTCAGTTTGAGTTGGACTTGGTCTTGAGGGACAATCAGACTTCTGCAGAACATCCTGATGGCATCTATCATCCTCACAAGGATGTCCAACATATCAAGAAGGAAAATATCGGCTTGATTGAGGTCATGGGCTTGGCAATCCTGCCACCACGTCTGAAAGAAGAAGTGGAGCAAGTTGCTAGCTATCTTGTAGGAGAAGCTGTTACAGTTGCCGATTATCATCAGGAATGGGCAGACCAACTCAAAGTCCAACATCCAGATCTAGCGGAAAAAGAAAAAGCCCTTGAAATCGTCAAGGACTCTGTTGGTGCTATCTTTGCGCGTGTCCTTGAGGATGCAGGAGTCTACAAGCAGACAGAACAAGGACAGGCAGCCTTTATGCGCTTTGTGGAGCAGGTCGGAATTTTACCAGACTAGGAGCATTCTCCTTGCACAGTCCTATAAAAAGTAGTATCATAGTGTCGTTTGAAATATCAGGAGGAAACGATGAAAGATTTTCATTTTGACGCTATATCTGCCTTTGAAAATTACGAAATTGAACAAATGAGAGATGGTCACGTTGTGGTGACGACAAAAGTAGTGAACTCGTCGCTCAACTACTATGGCAATGCCCATGGTGGCTATCTCTTTACCCTTTGTGACCAAATCAGTGGTCTTGTGGTGATTTCACTTGGCTTAGATGGAGTGACACTCCAGTCTTCCATCAACTACCTTAAGGCAGGAAAACTCGACGACGTGTTGACCATTAAAGGAGAATGCGTCCATCAAGGTCGCACAACCTGTGTCGTGGATGTGGATATTACCAATCAAGAAGGCAGAAATGTCTGCAAGGCAACCTTCACCATGTTTGTCACAGGCCAACGATCAGAAGATAGACAGGTGGGGATATAGATAACTAAAAAAGAGGCTCGCACCTCTTTTTCTTATTTCTTTTTATGATTTAATACGGCATTGAGTACAATGGCGAGTAGGCTGGCTACGACGATTCCGTTTGAGAAGAACATTTGGAAGGCTGTCGGCATGCTGACAAAGAGATTGCTGTTATTTAGACCGACACCTGCAGCGATTGAAACAGCTGCGATAAGGAAGTTATGTTCATTGTTAGCAAAGTCAACACGAGCGAGGATTTGCATCCCTTGAATCGATACAAAACCAAACATCACCAGCATGGCACCACCGAGGACAGGGCTCGGAATGATTTGAGCAAGGGCACCAAACTTAGGAAGGAGTCCAAGGAGAACCAGGAAACCAGCTGCGTAGTAGATTGGCAGGCGAGTCTTGATACCTGATAATTTAACCAACCCAACGTTTTGTGAAAATCCTGTGTAAGGGAAGGTGTTAAAGATTCCTCCGAGAAGTACGGCCAAACCTTCTGCGCGGTAACCGTTGCGCAGGCGCGTGCTGTCGATTGGATCTTTTGTGATATCAGACAAGGCTAGATAAACACCAGTCGACTCAACCATAGACACCGTTGCGATGATACACATCATGACAACGGATGAGATTTCAAAGGTTGGCATCCCAAAGTAGAGGGGAGTTGGGACATGGACAAGTGGTGCTGCTGCAACAGGAGAGAAGTCAACCAAACCCATGCTAGCAGCAATGGCAGTTCCAACAACCAAACCAATCAAAATAGAGATAGACTTGATAAATCCTTTGGTAAAGATGTTAATCAAGAGGATAATCAGAACAGTGATAGCTGCAAGCAAGAGACTTTGACCAGTTGGCTCTGGAACATTATTTCCCATATTTCCAATAGCGACAGGAATCAAGGTTAAACCAATCGTGGTAATAACAGATCCTGTTACGATAGATGGGAAGAGATTGGCCACTTTTGAGAAGATACCTGAAACAAGAACCACGTAAATCCCTGATGCGATAAGGGCACCAAACATAGCGCCACTACCATGGCTTTGCCCAATCATAATCAAGGGAGCGACAGATTGGAAGGCAACGCCGAGAACGACTGGTAGTCCAATACCAAAGTATTTGTTGAGTTGGAGTTGGAGGAAGGTTGCCACCCCACACATGAAGATATCTGTGGAAATCAGGTAGGTCAACTGCTCAGCTGAATAGCCAAGGGCTGTCGCAATCATGATGGGAACCAGGATGGATCCTGAGTACATGGCTAGTAAGTGCTGCAAGCCAAGAACGGCTGCTTGCGAATGTTTTTCTTGAGTTTGCATTAGAGATCTGCCTCCTTAAATACGACCTGACCATTTTCAAAACGATCCAAACGAGCGAGTGATAGGACAGGATAGCCTGCTTTTTCAAGCAAATCACGGCCATCTTGGAAGGATTTTTCAATCACAATACCGATAGCTTCGACTGTGGCACCAGCTTGTTCGATGATTTGAATCAAGCCTTTAGCAGCTTGGCCGTTAGCAAGGAAGTCGTCGATAATCAAAACCTTGTCCTCTGGTGAGAGGAATTTTCCAGCGATAGAAACGGTGCTGGTCACCTGCTTGGTAAAGGAGTAAACTTCGGCAGTTAAGATACCTTCGTTCATAGTGATGTTTTTAGCTTTTTTAGCGAAAATCATGGGAACGTTTAAGGCTTCAGCTGTAAAAATGGCTGGGGCAATGCCTGACGCTTCAATGGTCACGACTTTGGTAATTCCAGTAGCAGCAAATTTTTCCGCAAAGACCTTACCGATTTCTCGCATCAAGCTAAAGTCAACTTGGTGGGTTAAAAAGGAATCCACCTTGAGGATGTTGTCACCCAAGATATGCCCATCCTTGAGGATGCGCTCTTCTAATAATTTCATAAGACCTCCTAAAGTCTAAAAGCCAGTTTACTTGTTGGTTAAATGTTTCTATAGTGATCCGGTTTGCTAGTACTATGTATTTGATAAAACTAGTACGAGCGAAGCGAGTTTTATCAAATATTTCCCGCCGTAGTGGTAGCATAGACAATAATCTTGTTATTGTCTATGACGGGATTTTTGAGACTTTTGGCTCAAAAATTAGGGATGAAATTCCGAAGGAAGTTGCTCCCGTCCGCACTAATTAAGGGAAATATTAAAAATATTCAAAAAAGACCTACTTAATCTCTAAGTAAGTCCCCAAAATAGGCATGGAAAAAACGACCATACCTCACTCTGACTTACTTATTGTTAGGTGTTCCGGCACCTTGTAGAAACGTCGTGCCAATTCACGACATAAACAAGTAAAACGATATTTAATTTAAAATAGGCTTGAGCCAATGTTTTTATTTTACACTAAATAACTTTAGAAATCAACTGTTTTGTTAGTGTTTTGGTTTTAAAAACGAACAAATATAATAAAAATGGGGAAAAAATAACTTATTAGCTAACATTTAGAAGGTTTTTCCATCATAAAAGGCATATTATCAAGATTTTTCAAGACTTGACAATATGCCTTTTTCTAACTTTAAAGACTTTTTCCCAATCTTTATTATTCTACTCGCTAAATCTTAAAAAATAACCATCTGGATCCAAAATCGCAAATTCGTGAGGGTAAATAAAGCTATCTCCCACTCGAAATTCTCTTTTGGTCAGCGGACGATGGATAGGATAGTCAGCTTCCAACAGTTTTTGGTGGAGCTGAGGGACATCTGCAATGCCAAAGGAAATATTAACACCGCGCCCGAAAGGATAGGTCAGCTGAGCTAATTCTTCTGCGCTGCCTTCTTCTAGCATAAGTTGGCAGTCTTCAAGCGAGAGGAAGAGAAATTTCTCCTCTGGACGCTCGTATTCGACAGAGAATCCTAGCAGGTCGCAGTAGAAGTGGCGTGATTTTTCGATGTCAGATACTACAAATTCAGGAATGACAGCTTGATAGTCCATTCGTTTTCTCCTTAGAGTTCAATCTCCAAGACAATGGGTGTGTGGTCTTGGCGCGCACCGGAGTCAATCATATCAGACTTGGTCACCTTGTCAGCCACGCGGTTGCTTGTCAGCCAGTAGTCGATTCTCCAGCCTGTATTGTTGATTTTAGAAGTCTTGCTTCGTTGTGCCCACCAAGTGTAGCGTTCTGGAACATTGCCGTGAATGTGGCGGAAGGTATCCGTAAATCCAGTTGCTAAAAGGTTGGTAAATCCAGCACGTTCCTCGTCGGTAAATCCAGGTGAATGGCGGTTGCTAGCAGGATTTGCAAGGTCGATTTCATTGTGGGCAACGTTGTAATCACCGGTCGCAAGAACTGGTTTTTCTTTGTCTAGTTCAGCCAAGTACTCAGCATATTTGACATCCCAGACTTGGCGTTCTTCCAAGCGTTTGAGGCCATCACCAGCGTTTGGTGTGTAAACTTGGGTAACGAAAAATTTATCAAATTCTAGAGTGATGATGCGGCCTTCCAAGTCCATGGTAGAAGGGGCACCGATTTCTGGGAAAGTGACAGTGGGTGTAAGTTCTTTCTTATAGAGGAACATGGTTCCAGCATAGCCTTTGCGGGCAGGCTCTTGAGAAGAGCGCCACGTGTTTGCGTAGCCTGGGAAGAGTTCTTCTAAAATTTCCAAGTGTTTCTTTGTAGGCCCCTTGGCAGAAAGCTTGGTTTCTTGGATAGCAATGATATCAGCATTTTCAGCGACCAAGGTTTGTAGTACTTCTTGGGACAATTTGGCACGAGCTGAGTCACTAGTTAGGGCAGCGTTGAGGGAATCAATATTCCATGAGATAAGTTTCATAAAGTTACCTTTTTCATTCAGATTATAGATTTTATTATACCAAAAAAAGGTTTATTTCCCCAACGTATGGTTTGAAAAATTACTCTTTAGACTTTATCCTGAGAAAATAAAAATTCCCTAAACTATTTAGAAAAAAATCTAAATAGCTCTTGTGTTTAGAATAGAAAGGTGTATAATGTTATTTAGAAAAACATCTAAATAGAAAGTGAAGTTACATATATGTCAAATAAGAGAACAATCCTTCTTTTTGTGGTCTTGGCTTATGCCCTTGCTTGGATAATATGGTTGGCACTATGGCTAAGTGGTGTTGGTCTAAATTCTCCATGGAGTCAACTTGCTAGTATTGTAGCCATGTGGATGCCTGCGCTTGCAGTCTTTCTCTTAGGGAAAATCACGAATCAACCTAGTGGAATCAAATCTAAATTAGTCGTGAATCTCAAGAGAAACTGGCGCTTTTACTTACTAGCTATCTGGTTACCAGCAGTCATCAGTTTTTTAGGAGCGGGACTTTATTTTCTTGTATTCCCTAGCAATTTCAGCCTTGATTTTGAATCTATTCAAGCCATCTTACAAGAAAAAGGTGTCTCTCAATCAGCCATTCCCTTATCTTCCTTGGTCTTGATTCAAATCCTAGCTAGTTTGACCTACGCTCCTTTTCTTAATAGTTTCTTTGCATTGGGAGAGGAAATTGGTTGGCGTGGCTATCTTTACCCAGCTCTAAGAGGACGCTTTTCACTAGTCCAGACTCATGTCTTGCTTGGTCTCATTTGGAGTCTTTGGCATCTACCAATCAATTTGCAAGGCTATAATTATGGACTATCTTATTTTGCTTATCCTGTTTTGGGAGTTGTTGCTATGTTTCTATCTTGTTTTAGCCTAGGAATATTGTTGAGCTGGTTGTTGGAAAAGACAGGTTCTATCTGGGCTTCTGCCCTATTTCATGGGGCAATCAATGCAACTGCAGGTATTGGGTTACTCTTCCAATTACCAGGAGAAAAAGTTTCAAGCCTCTTGATTTTAGGCCCATCACCGACCGGAATGCTATCAGTTCTACCTTGCTTATTCCTAGCCCTACTAATATTACAAAGGGAAAGGAGTCATTATGAGTTTTGCAAATAGTTTTAAAGCCTTATCTCATCCAGTTAGGAGAGAGATTTTGAATTTACTCAAAACAGGTAGATTATCTGCAGGAGAAATTGCCAGTTATTTCGAGTTGACAGGTGCAACGATTTCACACCATCTCACGATTTTGAAAGCAGCGGATTTAATTCATGAAATGAAAGAAAAAAACTTTATTTATTATGAGTTAAATACATCGGTTTTAGAGGATATAATGGTTTGGTTAGCAGAACTGAAAGGAGATCATTTTGATGAAGATAAAAATCAATAAGAAATTGGTATTATTTACGAGCATTCTCATCCTACTACCTTCCCTTGTAGGTTGTGTTTTCTGGAATCAATTACCAGAGGAGATACCCACTCATTTTAATCTACTGGGTCAAGCAGATGGCTACAATCATAAAATGTCTGCTATCTTTGGATTACCGACTCTCATGCTTTTGATGCATTGGTTGCTTCTATTTTTAATGATTAAGGATCCTAAATCTAGCAATATCAGTTCAAAAATACAAGTTTTGATTTACTGGATTATTCCTTTTGTATCTTGTCTATTAATGATTTCTATCTTCGGAGAATCTTTGGGTTATTCCATGATGAGTGGGCTACTAGCTCAGATTTTTATGGGAGTCGTGATGATCGTAATTGGAAATTATCTACCAAAAACACACCGAAATTATATAATCGGTATTCGACTACCGTGGACCTTGGAGAATGATGAAAACTGGAGAAAAACGCATCGCCTAGCTGGAAAAATTTGGGTATTAGGAGGATTGTTATTGTTTCTAAATTCCTTTGTGCAACTGTATGTTTACTGGGTATTCTTCTTGACACTTTTCTTTGTAGTGATAATTCCTAGTGTCTATTCTTATCAATTATCAAAATCAGAATCTTGAAATAGCTAATGGAGTCATTAGTTTGAGAAGTTGGTCTGATATGTCTATTTCCCCAACGTATGGTTTGAAAAATTACCCTCTTTCGTTTATAATGAAGAATGATTTTATGAAAGGGAGTGAAAATAAATGAAATTTTACTCATATGACTATGTGCTTAGCCAAATCAGTCAGCAAAATGGAATCATGATTGGCTTTGGGATTGTGCTCCTAACTATCACAGGATTTTTTGCTTTTAAGGCCTATCGTGATAAAAAGGGGACTAAATTTCGGGAATTGGTCATGATTTTGGCCTTGACTTTGGTGGCCATGCTTTTGGTGACAATCTCAAAATACCAGACCAATCAAGCATCAAACAACCAATTTCAAACTTCACTTCATTTCATAGAGGTTGTTTCCAAAGATTTGGGAGTGGATAAATCAGAAGTTTATGTCAATACTTCAGCTGCCACTGATGGAGCGCTTGTCAAGGTAGGTCCAAATGTCTACCGTGCTATGAACGGGAGCGAACCAGACAAGTATCTTTTAGAGAAATTAGAATTGCATCAAACAGACGCTATTGAATTGGTGGAGGTAAACAAATGACGCTCAACTATATGGAAATTTTAATCAAACTAGCCTTGGGTCTCTTCTCACTTGTTTTTGTTATCAATGTGACAGGAAAGGGGAACCTGGCGCCTAACTCTGCGACAGACCAAATTCAGAACTATGTTCTTGGTGGTATCATCGGTGGGGTGATTTACAATAGTTCAATTAGTATTCTGCAATACGCAGTGATTTTGATGATGTGGACGATTTTGGTCTTGACCCTCAAATGGCTCAACAATAATGTTCGTTTTGTCAAACGCTTGATTGATGGGAAACCAACTCTCCTCATCAAAAATGGGCAGATCGACCCAGAAGCCTGTCGTTCAGTTGGCTTGTCTGCGGCAGATGTTGCTCTCAAACTTCGTAGCCAAGGGATTTTCCAGATGAAGCAAGTTAAACGAGCTGTGCAAGAGCAAAATGGCCAACTCATCGTGGTCCAAATGGGAGATGAAAATCCTAAGTATCCAGTTGTGACTGACGGTGTGATCCAAGTGGAAGTCTTGGAATCGATTGGCCGTAGCGAAGAGTGGCTGCTTGACAATCTCAGCAAGCAAGGGCATGACAATGTAGCCAATATCTTTATCGCTGAGTATGACAAGGGCGCCGTTACAGTCGTAACCTATGAATAAGAAAAACCTGGGGTCTTGCACTCTTCGAAAATCTCTTCAAACTGCGTCAACGTCGCCTTGCCGTATGTAGGTTACTGACTTCGTCAGT
>NZ_VMLJ01000011.1:27338-109524 GCF_013276615.1 Streptococcus sp. 1621 | reverse complement strand
TTGATTTTCATTGAGTATTGGCCTCAGGTTTCCATTTGCAATCAGAAAGGGATGTTATGTCCATTATTCAAAAACTTTGGTGGTTTTTCAAGTTAGAAAAACGCCGTTATCTAGTCGGGATTGTGGCCCTGGTCTTGGTTTCCGTTCTCAATCTAATTCCCCCCATGGTCATGGGGCGGGTTATTGATGCCATTACATCGGGGCAATTAAGCCAGCAGGCCCTTCTTCTTGACCTATTTTATTTGCTTCTTGCAGCCTTTGGGATGTACTATCTGCGCTATGTTTGGCGTATGTATATTCTTGGGACTTCCTACCGTCTGGGACAGATTATGCGCTCTCGCTTATTTGAGCATTTCACAGAAATGTCTCCAGCTTTTTATCAGACCTATCGGACGGGGGACCTGATGGCACACGCAACCAACGATATCAATGCCTTAACCCGTCTCGCAGGGGGCGGTGTTATGTCTGCGGTGGATGCCTCTATCACGGCTTTAGTGACCTTGATGACCATGCTCTTTAGCATTTCATGGCAGATGACCTTGGTTGCCATTCTTCCCCTGCCTTTCATGGCTTATGCGACCAGTCGTTTGGGTAGAAAGACTCATAAGGCTTTTGGAGAGTCGCAGGCTGCCTTTTCTGAACTCAATAACAAGGTACAGGAGTCTGTATCAGGTATTAAAGTGACCAAGTCTTTCGGTTATCAGGCGGACGAGCTCAAGTCCTTTCAGGCAGTAAATGAATTGACCTTTCAAAAGAACCTACAAACCATGAAATACGATAGTCTCTTTGACCCTATGGTTCTCTTATTTGTTGGTTCCTCCTATGTTTTAACCCTCTTGGTCGGCTCCTTGATGGTTCAGAAAGGGCAAATCACGGTTGGGAATCTAGTTACCTTTATCAGCTACTTGGATATGCTAGTTTGGCCTCTTATGGCCATCGGCTTCCTCTTTAATATTACTCAGCGAGGGAAGGTTTCCTATCAGCGAATTGAGGAACTTTTGTCTCAGAAATCACCTGTACAAGACCCTGAGTTTCCTTTAGATGGTATCGAAAATGGGCGTTTGGAGTACGCTATTGACAGCTTTGCCTTTGAAAATGAGGAAACACTGACAAATGTTCACTTTAGTTTGGAAAAAGGGCAAACATTGGGCTTGGTTGGTCAGACAGGTTCTGGAAAAACGTCTCTAATCAAACTGCTCTTGCGTGAATACGATGTGGATAAGGGAGCCATTTACCTAAACGGTCATAATATTCGTGACTATCGTCTGACAGGTCTTCGTAGTCTTATGGGCTATGTTCCTCAGGACCAGTTCCTCTTTGCGACTTCGATTTTAGACAATATCCGCTTTGGCAATCCTAACTTGCCCCTTTCAGCGGTCGAGGAAGCGACCAAGCTAGCTCAAGTTTACCAAGATATTATAGCTATGCCCCAGGGATTTGATACGCTGATTGGTGAAAAGGGAGTCAGTCTTTCTGGAGGTCAAAAGCAGCGTCTGGCCATGAGTCGGGCGATGATTTTAGATCCAGATATCTTGATTTTGGATGATTCTTTGTCAGCTGTGGATGCCAAGACAGAGTATGCGATTATCGACAACCTCAAGGAGACGCGAAAGGACAAGACAACCATTATTACGGCTCATCGCCTCAGTGCGGTTGTCCATGCAGATTTGATTTTAGTCCTGCAAAATGGTCAAATCATCGAACGAGGCAGGCACGAAGACTTGCTAGCTTTGGATGGCTGGTATGCCCAAACCTACCAGTCTCAGCAGCTGGAAATGAAGGGAGAAGAAGATGCAGAATAAACAAGAACAATGGGCTGTATTGAAGCGCTTGATGTCCTATCTCAAGCCTTATGGACTCCTGACTTTTTTGGCACTCAGTTTTCTCCTAGCAACGACGGTCATCAAAAGTGTCATTCCCCTTGTGGCTTCCCACTTTATTGACCAGTATCTCAGCAATCTTAACCAACTGGCCATTACCGTTTTGCTGGCCTACTATGGCCTTTATATCCTACAAACTGTAGTTCAGTATGTCGGTAATCTTCTCTTTGCGTGCGTGTCTTACAGTATTGTTAGGGATATTCGTCGCGATGCCTTTGCCAATACGGAAAAACTGGGTATGTCTTACTTTGACAAGACGCCAGCAGGCTCCATCGTCTCTCGTTTGACAAATGACACCGAGACCATCAGCGATATGTTTTCAGGAATTTTATCTAGCTTTATCTCAGCAGTTTTCATCTTTCTGACAACTCTTTATACCATGTTGGTGTTGGATTTTCGTTTGACAGCACTAGTATTGCTCTTTCTCCCCTTGATTTTCCTTTTGGTCAATCTCTATCGGAAAAAATCAGTGAAAATCATTGAGAAAACCAGAAATCTCTTGTCAGACATCAATAGCAAGCTGGCAGAAAACATCGAGGGAATCAGGATTATCCAGGCCTTTAATCAAGAGAAGCGCCTGCAGGCGGAATTTGATGAGATCAACCGAGAACACTTGGTCTATGCCAACCGTTCTGTAGCCTTGGATGCCCTCTTTTTGAGACCTGCCATGAGTTTGTTAAAACTTCTAGGCTATGCTGTCTTGATGGCCTACTTTGGCTATCGTGGTCTTTCTATCGGGATAACGGCCGGGACCATGTATGCTTTTATCCAGTATATTAATCGTCTCTTTGACCCCCTGATTGAGGTGACGCAAAACTTTTCAACCTTGCAAACGTCTATGGTTTCTGCAGGTCGTGTCTTTGCCTTGATTGACGAGAGGACCTATGAGCCTCTTCAAGAAAATGGACAGGCCGAGATCAAAGAAGGCAATATCCGGTTTGAACATGTATGTTTCTCTTATGATGGAAAACATCCGATTCTGGATGACATTTCCTTCTCCGTTAACAAGGGTGAAACCATTGCCTTTGTGGGTCATACAGGTTCTGGGAAATCTTCGATTATCAATGTCCTCATGCGCTTTTATGAATTTCAATCAGGGAGAGTTCTCTTGGATGATGTGGATATCAGGAACTACAGTCAGGAAGAGTTGAGAAAAAACATCGGTCTGGTCTTGCAGGAACCCTTCCTCTATCATGGAACCATTAAGTCCAATATCGCCATGTACCAAGAAATCAGTGATGAGCAGGTCCAGGCTGCAGCTACCTTTGTCGACGCAGATTCCTTTATTCAAGAACTCCCTCAGGGTTATGATTCCCCTGTTTCTGAGCGTGGCTCCAGTTTTTCAACAGGTCAGCGTCAGCTTCTTGCCTTTGCCAGAACAGTCGCCAGTCAGCCTAAAATCCTGATTTTGGATGAAGCGACAGCTAATATTGACTCTGAAACAGAAAGTTTGGTTCAAGCATCGCTGGCTAAGATGAGACAGGGACGGACAACCATTGCCATTGCCCACCGCCTTTCTACCATCCAAGACGCCAACTGTATCTATGTTTTGGACAAGGGGCACATCATCGAGAGCGGAACCCATGAGGAACTTTTGGCCTTGGGTGGAACCTACCACAAGATGTATAGCTTGCAGGCAGGGGCCATGTCCTAATACTCGTTGATTTTCATTGAGCATAAGAAGGAAATCCTTCAAATTACAGATTTCTTTCACCGCCTTTTCCATTTTGTGGTATAATGAAAAATGTTGACAAATAGTATAATAAAAACAAAGGAGAAACAGCATGCTGAAATGGGAAGACTTGCCCGTGGAAATGAAATCAAGCGAGGTTGAGTCTTACTACCAGCTTGTCTCTAAAAGGAAGAGTTCGCTGATTTTCAAGCGTTGCTTGGATTGGGTTTTGGCCTTGGTTGTACTGGTTCTGACCTCTCCCATCTTTCTCATTTTGAGCGTTTGGATCAAGTTGGATAGCAAGGGGCCAGTGATTTACAAGCAAGAGCGCGTGACCCAGTACAATCGACCTTTCAAGATTTGGAAGTTCCGTACCATGGTGACGGATGCGGATAAAAAAGGGAGTCTGGTGACTTCTGCTAACGATAGCCGCATTACCAAGGTTGGCAATTTCATCCGTCGTGTGCGTTTGGACGAACTGCCTCAGTTGGTCAATGTTCTTAAAGGTGAGATGTCCTTTGTAGGGACGCGTCCTGAAGTGCCTCGTTACACAGAGCAGTATAGCCCTGAAATGATGGCGACCTTGCTCTTACCAGCAGGGATTACCTCTCCAGCCAGCATCAACTACAAGGATGAGGACACCATCATCAGTCAAATGACGGAGAAAGGTCTGTCAGTTGACCAGGCCTATGTTGAACATGTCCTTCCTGAAAAGATGCGCTATAACCTCGCCTATCTCCGAGAATTTAGTTTCTTTGGAGATATCAAAATCATGTTTCAAACCGTGTTTGAAGTGCTAAAATAAAGTAGTCATGAGAAAATGAGTACAGATAAAAGGAGCAAATCAATGCCAAATTACAATATTCCATTTTCACCACCCGATATTACGGAAGCAGAAATTGCTGAAGTAGCGGATACCCTGCGTTCTGGTTGGATCACAACAGGTCCTAAGACAAAAGAACTAGAGCGTCGCTTGTCTCAATATACACAGACGCCTAAGACTGTCTGTCTTAACTCTGCAACTGCCGCTCTTGAGTTGATTTTACGTGTGCTTGAAGTGGGACCTGGTGATGAGGTTATCGTTCCAGCCATGACCTATACAGCTTCATGTAGTGTCATCACTCACGTAGGAGCGACCCCTGTCATGGTGGATATTCAAGCAGATACGTTTGAAATGGACTATGACCTGCTTGAGCAAGCTATCACTGAGAAAACTAAGGTGATCATCCCAGTAGAGCTCGCAGGGATTGTTTGCGACTACGACCGTTTGTTCCAAGTTGTGGAGAAAAAACGTGATCTCTTTACCGCTTCAAGCAAGTGGCAAAAGGCCTTTAACCGTATTGTGATTGTCTCTGATAGTGCCCACGCTTTGGGATCTACTTATAAAGGGCAACCAGCTGGTTCTATTGCTGACTTTACCTCCTTCTCATTCCATGCCGTTAAGAATTTTACAACGGCAGAGGGTGGAAGTGCCACTTGGAAAGCCAATCCAGCGATTGACGACGAAGAGATGTACAAGGAATTCCAGATTCTGTCGCTTCACGGGCAAACTAAGGATGCCCTTGCTAAGATGCAACTGGGATCATGGGAATATGATATCGTCACACCAGCCTACAAGTGCAATATGACCGATATCATGGCGTCACTTGGTTTGGTACAATTGGATCGTTACTCTGGTTTGCTAGAACGTCGTAAGGACATTGTGGACCTCTATGATCGTGGTTTTGCAGGTTCTCGCATCCATCCTTTGGCACACAAGACTGAAACTGTCGAATCTTCACGTCACCTCTACATCACCCATGTAGAAGGAGCGAGTTTAGAAGAACGCAATCTTATCATCCAAGAATTGGCTAAAGCAGGAATTGCAAGCAATGTCCACTACAAACCGCTTCCGCTCTTGACAGCCTATAAGAATCTTGGCTTTGATATGGCGAATTATCCCAAGGCCTATGCCTTCTTTGAAAATGAAATTACGCTCCCTCTTCACACTAAATTAAGTGATGAAGAAGTGGACTATATCATTGAGACTTTCAAAACAGTTTCTGAAAAAGTGCTAACTTTATCAAAAAAATTGTAAAAAAGTCTTGACAAAGAAAAAACAAAGTATTAAAATAAACTCAACAAATCAGAAAAGTAACTATCTTTGATCTTCAGGGAGCCTGTGGTGATTGTGAACAGGTGGTTGGAAGTAGTGAAAGTGGGCTGATTTTAAAAATGAATTTGAAACAATGAAAATTCGGTGCGCACACCTTACAGTGCAACTTGTTGTTAGACAAGGTAGAGATGTAAAGGGGAATACTCCCTTTATAATTGAGGTGGCACCGCGTTACCAACGCCCTCACACAGAATTCAATCTGTGTGTGGGCTTTTTTCATATCTTGAAATCAATACTGAAAGAGGAAAAATTTTATGACAACTAAAGGTTATTTTGGACAATTTGGTGGTAGTTTTGTACCGGAGCCAATTCAGGCTTTGTTGGATGAGTTGGAAGTGACATTTGACAAGTACAAGGATGATCCAGAGTTTTTGGCAGAGTTTCGCCATTACTTGAAGGATTATTCAGGTCGGGAAACACCGCTTTATTTTGCAGAAAGTTTGACAGATCACTTAGGTGGGGCTAAGATTTATCTCAAGCGCGAAGATCTTAACCATCTGGGTTCTCACAAGCTTAATAACGTTTTAGGACAAATTCTTTTGGCTAAACGTATGGGCAAAAAACGTGTTATCGCAGAAACAGGAGCTGGTCAACACGGTGTTGCGACAGCAGCGGCTGCAGCCAAGTTTGGCATGGCCTGTGATGTCTACATGGGGGCAGAGGATGTGGAGCGTCAACGTCTCAATGTTTTCCGTATGGAGATGATGGGAGCAACTGTTCACGCAGTTGAAACTGGAACGCGTACCCTTAAGGATGCGGTTGATGCAGCCTTTGGAGCATGGATGAATGACCTTGAAGCCTTCTACGTTTTGGGATCTGCTGTAGGCCCTCATCCTTATCCTACAATTGTTCATGAATTACAAAAGATCATCAGTGAAGAATCTCGTCGTCAAATCTTAGAAAAAGAAGGACGCTTGCCAGATTACGTTATTGCCTGTGTAGGTGGTGGTTCCAATGCTATCGGTGCTTTTTCGCAGTATGTGGCTGATGAAGAAGTCAAATTGGTTGGGGTCGAAGCTGCTGGTCATGGACTTGATACAGACAAGCACGCAGCTACTATGACAAAAGGTAGTATCGGAATTGTCGACGGTATGAAGACCTATGCAGTCTTTAAGGAAGATGGAGAGCTGGCTCCAGTTTACTCTATCTCAGCTGGTTTGGACTATCCAGGGGTTGGCCCAGAACACGCTTACTTTAAAGATTCAGGTCGCGTGGAATATGTCGCTGCGACAGACGAAGAAGCTGTTCAAGCCTTGCTCCTCCTCAGCAAGACAGAAGGAATTATCCCAGCGATTGAAAGTTCGCATGCCATCGCAGAAGCAGTTAAACGTGCACCGAAACTAAGTAAAGACGACATTATCATCATCAATGTCTCTGGTCGTGGAGACAAGGACGTAGCTGCGATTGCAGACTACCTAGAAGCTAAAAAATAAAAGATGGAAAAATTACAGTCCTTTCTCTCACAGAGAGCTTGTGGTTGCTGGAAACAAGCAGAGAAAACTGTAAGGTTGGGTCCATCTGAAACAAGAGAAAAAAACATAATTCTCAAGGGAGTGCCCTTTATCGCACAGCCTGTTACAGGATTTTCTGAGACAGGAATGAGAGATAGGAGAAATCCTATAATTGAGGTGGCACCGCGAATTTCGTCCTCACGCAAGTTATTTTGCGTGGGGATTTTTATATGTCTATTATAGGTTCAGCTGTTTAGTTTTAAATTGTTGTTCATTATTAAATAGATTGCTACAAAAAATTTGCGAACGAAGTGAGCTTTTAAAAGATATTTCCCGCCATAGTGGTATCCTAGAGAAGCAAATATGCTTCTCTAGGACGGAATTTTTGAGAGTAAAATAGTTCGGGGAACTATTTTAGCCCGAGCCTAGAAATGAATGAGCTAGGAGCTCAAAAATTAGGTCTTTTATTTCATGGATTTCTAAAATCATCCACTGGATAATTTTACCTCCCGTCCGCACTATTTAAGGGAAATAGAAAAAGATAATAAATTAAGACTAAAAGTCTATAAAGAAAAGAATTGAAAGGGAAATTACAATGGAACGAATCATTCATGGAGATGTCTTATCACCAATCTTGGCTTATATGCGCCTAAAGGGGCAACACAAGGTTATCTTAGAAAGTATTCCGAGAGACAAGGAAACAGCTCGTTTTTCTATCCTAGCCTATAATCCTGTTTTTGAGATTAAGTTTGAAAATGGAGTCCTTTATCAAAATGGTCAAGTGATTGATCGGGATTCTTTGGATTTCCTTTATGAAGTGACTCATAAGAGCCAGCACCATTCAGATCTACCTTTTGGTGGTGGGGCAATTGGTTTTGTTGGTTACGATATGATTTCGCTTTATGAAGAAATTGGTCAAATTCCTGAAGATACAATTGGAACGCCAGACATGCATTTCTTCGTTTATGAGAGTTACATTGTTTTTGACCACAAGAAGGAAAAAATCCATGTCATCGAGGATGCTCTTTATAGCGAGCGTAGTCAAGAAGCCTTGGAAGAAGCCTTGAACCAAGTGCTTGAGGAATTACGTATTCCTGCTCCAAATGAATTTGAAGACTTGGATCTATCTCCTCTGGACTTCAAACCACATATCGCTCCTCAGAAGTTTGAGGAAATGGTGGAAACCGCTCGTGACTTGATTCGTAATGGAGATATGTTCCAATGCGTGCTTAGTCAACGCTTCTCAGCAGAGGTTACTGGAAATCCATTTGACTTCTATAGAAATCTTCGCGTGACTAATCCTTCTAATTATCTTTATTTCTATGATTTTGGTGATTATCAAATCATCGGAGCTAGTCCAGAAAGTTTGGTTTCTGTCAAAAATGGCATCGTGACAACCAATCCGATTGCAGGTACGCGACCAAGAGGAGCTACGGATGAAGAAGACAAGGATTTGGCGACAGACCTACTTTCGGATGAGAAGGAAACAGCAGAACATCGGATGTTGGTAGACTTGGGACGCAATGATATCGGTCGCATCTCTGAAACGGCAAGTGTTCAAGTTACCAAATATATGGAAGTGGAGCTCTTCCGTTATGTTATGCATTTGACCAGCGTGGTCAAGGGGCGTTTACTTCCAGAACTCACTGCCATGGATGCCTTGAAATCAACACTTCCTGCTGGAACCGTTTCAGGAGCACCAAAGATTCGAGCGATGAGACGCATCTATGAACTGGAAACAGAAAAGCGGGGAGTATATGCAGGAGCAATTGGCTACTTGTCTGCGACGGGTGATATGGATTTCGCCATTGCCATCCGAACCATGATTCTCAAAAATCAAACAGCCTATGTGCAGGCTGGGGCAGGGATTGTCTACGACTCCATCGCCCAAAACGAATACCAAGAAACCATTAACAAAGCAAAATCTATGACTAGAATTGGAGAACTAAGACCATGATTTTATTGATTGACAACTATGATTCTTTTACCTATAACTTGGCCCAGTACATTGGGAATTTTGCAGAAGTACAGGTCTTGAGAAATGATGATCCCAAGCTGTATGAAGAAGCTGAAAAAGCAGATGGTCTGGTCTTTTCGCCCGGCCCAGGTTGGCCAGTTGATGCTGGAAATATGGAAGATATGATTCGTGACTTTGCTGGCAAGAAGCCGATTCTTGGGATTTGTTTGGGCCACCAAGCCATTGCAGAAGTCTTTGGTGGTAAGTTAGGTTTGGCTCCAAAAGTCATGCATGGGAAACAGAGCAACATCAGCTTTGAAGCGCCATCTGTTTTGTATCAAGGCATTGAGGATGGCCGTGCAGTCATGCGTTACCACAGTATTTTGATTGAAGAAATGCCAGAAGACTTTGAAGTGACAGCTCGTTCGACTGATGACCAAGCTATCATGGGGATTCAACATAAAAACCTACCGATTTATGGCTTCCAGTACCATCCAGAGAGTATCGGAACGCCAGATGGCTTGTCTTCTATTCGGAATTTTATCGAGAAGGTTGTAAAGTGAGGAAACTAGGATGAAAGAGATTATTGAAAAACTAGCAAAATTTGAAAATTTATCAGGTGTGGAAATGACGGATGTCATTGAGCGTATCGTAACTGGGCGTGTAACAGAGGCGCAGATTGCTTCTCTCCTTTTGGCTCTTAAGATGAAGGGGGAAACACCTGAAGAACGCACAGCCATTGCCCAAGTCATGAGAGGGCATGCCCAACATATTCCAACTGAGATTCATGATGCCATGGACAACTGTGGTACAGGTGGAGACAAGTCTTTCAGTTTTAATATTTCCACAACTGCAGCCTTTGTCTTGGCTGGTGGCGGTGTTCACATGGCCAAGCACGGCAACCGCTCGATTTCTTCTAAATCTGGTTCTGCAGATGTCCTCGAAGCTTTGGGCATCAACCTAGACCTCAAACCAGCTGAACTAGGTAAGGTCTTTGATAAAACTGGAATCGTCTTTCTCTTTGCTAAAAATATGCACCCAGCTATGAAATACATCATGCCAGCTCGTTTGGAACTAGGAATTCCAACGATTATGAACTTGACTGGTCCCCTGATTCATCCAATGGCTTTGGAAACACAGCTTCTTGGAATTAGCCGTCCAGAACTTCTAGAAAGTACAGCTCAGGTTTTGAAAAATATGGGTCGCAAACGTGCCATCGTGGTTGCTGGACCAGAAGGTTTGGATGAAGCTGGTTTGAATGGAACAACCAATATTGCTCTTCTTGAAAATGGCGAAATCACCTTGTCAAGCTTTACTCCAGAGGATTTGGGAATGGAAGGCTACGCTATCGAAGACATTCGTGGAGGGAATGCTCAGGAAAATGCAGAAATTTTGCTTAGCGTTCTTAAAAATGAACCAAGTCCATTTTTGGAAACGACAGTCTTAAATGCTGGTCTTGGTTTCTATGCTAATGGTAAGGTAGATAATATCAAGGATGGAGTTGCCTTGGCCCGCCAAGTCATTGCTAGTGGCAGGGCCCTTGAAAAACTCAGACTGTTACAGGAGTATCAAAAATGAGTCAGGAATTTTTAGCACGAATCTTAGAGCAGAAGGCACGTGAGGTGGAGCAGATGGAGCTGGAGGAAATCCAGCCCCTGCGCCAGACCTATCGCTTGGCAGAATTTTTGAAGAATCATCAGGACCGCTTGCAGGTAATCGCTGAGGTCAAGAAGGCTAGCCCTAGTCTGGGAGATATCAATCTTGATGTGGATATTGTGCAACAGGCCCAGACTTATGAAGCAAACGGAGCAGTGATGATTTCTGTTCTGACAGATGAAGTTTTCTTTAAAGGACATTTGGATTATCTACGGGAGATTTCCAGTCAGGTACAGATTCCGACGCTTAACAAGGACTTTATTATCGATGAAAAACAAATCATCCGAGCTCGCAATGCAGGTGCGACAGTCATCTTGCTCATCGTGGCAGCCTTGTCCGAAGAACGCCTCAAGGAACTTTATGACTATGCGACAGAGCTTGGTCTGGAAGTCTTGGTGGAAACTCACAATCTAGCTGAACTAGAGGTAGCTCACAGACTTGGTGCGGAGATTATTGGTGTTAATAACCGCAATTTGACTACCTTTGAAGTTGACTTGCAGACCAGTGTAGATTTGGCTAAACATTTCAAAGATGATTGCTTGTACATTTCTGAATCTGCTATTTTCACAGGGCAGGATGCGGGACGAGTAGCACCATCCTTTAACGGAATTTTAGTTGGGACAGCTCTCATGCAGGCAGAAGATGTAGCCCAGAGAATCAAGGAGTTGCAGATTGACAAAGGTTAAAATTTGTGGACTATCGACCAAAGAAGCGGTGGAAACAGCCGTTTCAGCAGGAGCCGACTACATCGGTTTTGTCTTTGCACCTAGTAAAAGACAGGTGACCTTGGATCAGGCTGCTGAGCTGGCAAAGCTTATTCATGCGGATGTCAAAAAGGTTGGTGTATTTGTTTCACCAAGTCGGGCAGAACTGCTAGAAGCGATTGAAAAAGTTGGTTTGGACTTGGTTCAAGTTCACGGTCAGGTGGCAGATGATTTATTTGATAATTTGCCTTGTGCCAGTATTCAGGCTGTGCAGGTGGATGGAGAGGGACATGTACCCAATTCTCAGGCAGACTATCTCCTCTTTGATGCCCCTGTGGCTGGGAGTGGCCAGACCTTTGACTGGGCTCAACTGGATACGATTGGACTAACTCAGCCTTTCTTTATCGCAGGTGGGCTTAATGAAGACAATGTAGTAAAAGCAATTCAACACTTTACTCCCTATGCAGTAGATGTATCAAGCGGAGTGGAGACAGATGGACAAAAAGATCATGAAAAGATTAGAAGATTTATAGAGAGGGTAAAGAATGGCATATCAAGAACCAAATAAAGATGGATTTTACGGAAAATTCGGCGGACGTTTTGTCCCAGAAACATTGATGACAGCAGTTTTGGAGTTGGAGAAGGCCTACCGTGAAAGTCAGGCAGACCCAAGTTTCCAAGAGGAATTAAACCAACTTTTGCGCCAGTATGTGGGACGTGAAACTCCCCTTTACTACGCAAAAAATTTGACCCAGCATATCGGCGGAGCCAAGATTTATCTCAAACGTGAAGACCTTAACCATACAGGGGCCCACAAGATTAACAATGCCTTAGGACAAGTTTTGCTTGCCAAACGCATGGGCAAAAAGAAAATTATCGCTGAAACAGGTGCTGGTCAGCACGGTGTAGCAACTGCAACAGCTGCGGCCCTCTTTAACATGGAATGTACTATTTACATGGGTGAGGAAGATGTCAAACGCCAAGCCCTCAATGTCTTCCGTATGGAGCTTTTGGGAGCTAAGGTTGAGGCAGTGACAGACGGTTCGCGCGTGCTCAAGGATGCGGTCAATGCAGCCCTTCGTTCATGGGTAGCTAATATCGATGATACCCACTATATCCTTGGTTCTGCCTTGGGTCCTCATCCATTCCCAGAAATTGTTCGTGACTTCCAAAGCGTTATTGGTCGAGAAGCTAAACAACAGTACCGTGACTTGACAGGACAAGATCTGCCAGATGCTTTAGTAGCCTGTGTTGGCGGTGGTTCTAATGCTATCGGGCTCTTCCATCCATTTGTAGAAGATGAGTCTGTAGCTATGTATGGGGCTGAAGCAGCAGGACTTGGTGTGGATACAGAGCACCACGCAGCTACCTTGACCAAGGGTCGTCCGGGTGTTCTTCACGGTTCTCTCATGGATGTGCTCCAAGATGCCCATGGTCAAATTCTTGAAGCCTTCTCTATCTCAGCAGGTTTGGACTATCCTGGTATCGGTCCAGAACATTCTCACTACCACGATATTAAACGTGCCAGCTATGTTCCTGTGACAGACGAAGAAGCCTTGGAAGGATTCCAACTCTTGTCTCGTGTGGAAGGGATTATTCCGGCCTTGGAATCTAGCCACGCTATCGCTTTTGCGGTGAAATTGGCCAAAGAACTTGGCCCAGACAAGTCCATGATTGTCTGTCTATCAGGTCGTGGGGACAAGGATGTGGTTCAAGTCAAAGACCGCTTGGAAGCAGATGCAGCAAAGAAGGGAGAAGCTCATGCCTAAGACACTAACAGAAAAATTGAATGCTATAAAAGCAGCTGGAAAAGGAATTTTCGTGCCCTATATCATGGCTGGAGACCATGAGAAAGGTTTGGATGGTTTAGCTGAAACAATCCACTTTTTAGAAGATTTGGGTGTCTCTGCAATTGAAGTGGGCATTCCCTTTTCAGACCCTGTTGCAGATGGACCTGTGATCGAAGAAGCAGGCTTGCGTAGTCTAGCTCACGAAACTTCTACCCAGGCTTTGGTTAAAACCTTGAAAACCATTCAAACAGAAGTTCCACTTGTCATTATGACCTACTTTAATCCCCTCTTTCAGTACGGTGTTGAGAACTTTGTCAAAGATTTGGCTGATACAGGGGTTAAGGGTTTGATTATTCCAGACCTTCCTCATGAGCATGCCAACTTTGTAGAACCATTTTTGGCAGATACAGACATGGCCTTGATACCCCTAGTTAGTTTGACAACAGGACTTGAGCGCCAGAAAGAGTTGATTGATGGGGCAGAAGGATTCGTCTATGCGGTTGCCATCAATGGGGTGACAGGGAAATCCGGCAATTACCGTGCAGACTTGGACAAGCACTTGGCGCAATTGCATCAAGTGGCTGACATCCCAGTCTTGACAGGTTTTGGTGTGTCTAGTCAAGCCGATGTAGAACGCTTCAATGCGGTGTCAGATGGCGTGATTGTCGGTTCGAAAATCGTAAAAGCTCTCCACCAAGGAGAGCCAATTGAGGACTTTATCAAACAAGCAGTAGCTTACCAAAAATAATCACACAAGCAGCAAGTAAGAGGAAAGGTACGAAAGGAAGTCTTTCCTTTTTCTTTTGCAGGAGAAAGGCTAGAATTCCTGTTGCAGAAGCAAACTGAATCAAGATGAGTAACTCGGTTATGCTAAAGACGAGAGCGCAAGAAGCTAAAAAGAGGAAATCCCCTGCACCCATGCGGATATCGATAAAATGAGCTAAAATTCCAAGGATAAGGAAGAAGACCATGACCAGATTCCAGCCAGAGGAAGCCATGAGGATTAGGTGGAAAGTCATCCAGACCAGTAAGGGATATTCCTGATGGTGAAAGTCGTAGATGCCCAAGGTCAAACCCGCAGTGATTAGGATGACTTGACTCAAGGAAAGCAATTCCCAAGACCAAGACAGAAAGAGAAGTCCCAATCCCAATTCAAAAAGGGCATACCAAACAGGATAGCGAGACTTGCAGTAGCGACAGCGAAAGCGATTGAAGACCTGCGAGAGAATCGGAATCAAATCTAAGGGACGCAAGGGAGTCTGACAGGAATCGCAGTGACTAGCAGGTTGGATAATGGATTGCTCTGGAAAACGGTCGATGAGCAAACCAAGAAAAGAAGCGAGAATGCTCCCGACAAGAAAAAAATAAAAATCAATCATACTTATCTATTCGTAAAAAATAGGAGAAGTAGTATAATGGAGAAATATAGATAAGATGGTGAGGAAAAGATGACAATTCGTTTTGAAGAAAAGGTGAGTATAGAAAACGCTCAACGCGTATGTCAATGGTCCAACTCTCTTGGCAAATCCTTTCAAGAACAATGGATGGGAACAATGATTCCTTTTCCCTTGACAATTCAAGTCTTGCAAGATTTGGAAGGAATCTTTTCTATTTTTGATAGACAAGAGTTTGTCGGGCTAATCCAGAAAATCAGGCTAGAAGATAAGGATCTTCATATTGGAAGATTTTTTATCAACCCCCAGAAACAAGGGCAAGGATTAGGTAGCCAAGTTTTAAGGAAATTTGTTAGTTTGGCATTTGCAAATGAAGATATAGATAGTATTTCTCTAAATGTCTTCGAGGCAAATCAAAGAGCTCAAAATCTTTACCAAAAAGAAGGATTTGAAATCGTTCAAATTGTTGAAACACCTATACGAAAATACATTATGAAAAAGGGGAGATAGGAGTTTAATTACAAATATAAAGAAAGCGAACAAAACAGAATTCTGATTTTCAGAAAACAGGTTTGTTCGCTTTTTATGATATACTCCCTCTTTTTAGCCTATTTATTAAATGTAATAGAAAATTAGGAATGTAGAATTGTATGATACAAACAAAGTGCAATAGCTGAGTGTGCAGCTGTAAAATCATTATAAGGTTCAATAATAACTTCAGGTAGGCGATTATAGAGCAATTTGGGTTTGTAGTTCATTTCACTATATAGTTTTTGGATGATGTGCTGATTTGTTAGTAAAGGACTATGTAGGTAGATTTTTTGAGAGTCAATCATCATACTGATATTTAAAATGGTTTGACTAAGATAGAGTAAGGCTTGATGGATAAGTGTGATTATTCCAGTGTCACCTAATTGATAAGCGGTTAAAATAACTTGGATATCAATATCATCGGCATTTTTGACTAAGCTAGGAAGTAAAGAATAGGTAGATTGATGATATAGAATTTTTGATTTTTTGATTAACCAAGATTCTCCAGCAAAAGTTTGTAAGCATCCCTTGCGCCCGCAACTACATTCTTCTCCCTCAGATGAAACAACTGTATGCCCTATTTCTCCAATCATTAGATTCCCTTTCCCATAAATGTTCCCGTCGTAGATATAAGAACAGTGCATACCTCTAGCAAAATGAAAATAAGCAAAATTAGGGTCATTCTGTTGGCGACTAAATAGGCGTTTACCTATAGCCATACAGTTAACATTGTTAGAGAAAAACAAAGGCTTATCAAAGTGGGATTGAATCATTTCTAAGTCGATATGTTGCCATAAAGGATTGTTTGTTGTTATTTTATAATCATCTAAATAGCGACCAGGTAGCGCGATTCCAATTGCTTCTATTTTATAATCAGAGCAGTTATTTAAGAATTGCTTTAGTGTCTGGCTAATGAGTTGATTTCCCTTTTCTTGGATTAACTGTTTAGTAACAATTTCTTTCTCTTCTTTTAAGATATTTCCTAGATTATCTCCTAAAGCAAAAGTAAAGTGTTTTTCAGATAGTTCACAACCAATGTAGTAAAATCGATTAGCTTGAATGTCTAGCAGAATTTTTTTTCTCCCTACACTTGTATCGTGTTCGTCTTCACCAAGTTCTAAGAGAATGTTTTCTTTAATCAGCTCATTTGTGATACTGCTAGTTGTTGCAGGTGTTATTCCGGTTTTAGTAGCGATTTCAATTCGTGAAATGGGTCCTAATGTGTAAACTGTCTCCAGTATTTTAGCTCTTAGTTGTAATTGTTTCTTAGATAAGGTCATATTAGTTTTCTTCCTAGTTGTCAGATTCTTAAAATCCTATGATTTTTTGCTATGGATAAATGTAGATGTTAATCTTTTTAAGCTTTTCATTACTTACTGGTCTCTTTTTATTATATATTGATAATAAAAAATAATCAAATGTTTACACAAATCCTTGACAAGGCTTTCTTATAGTTGTAAAATATAAATAACAAAAGATAATCAAATAACAACTTGACGTCAAAAAATAAAGCTAATTGATAACTTTTGATAATAAAATATATTTAAGAGGAAGTGCAACGGAAAATAATTCACAAGATAGAAAATAGAGTAGTATGTGATGATAGGGGTTCTTGCTAACAATGATATAGAGCCTAGTTGTTACGAAAATATTTCAATCAGTTGGAGGATTGAGAATGAAACGTTTAATTAGTGCAAATCCATCTGAGATATTAGAGATGAATGCTGAAGAATTAAAACAAAGTATTTTAGCAAGTGAAGGTAGAGTTGTTCTATCTGAAAATGTAGCCACTCGTGAGACATTTGTTGGAGATATCACTAATTCTGAAATTGCTAGAGCTTTTGGAGCTGACATGATTTTATTGAATTGTGTTGATGTTTTTGAGCCTAAAATTTATGCTTTGGATAGTTCAGGTGATGATGTTATTCATCGCTTACACCAGCTCGTTGCTTGCCCAATTGGTGTAAATTTGGAACCGATTGACCCATCTGCAAAGATGCTAGAGGAAACACAGGAAATTGTTGCAGGTCGTGTTGCTAGTGTTGAAACATTGAAGCGAATAGAGGAGTTAGGTTTTGACTTTGTCTGTTTGACTGGAAATCCTGGAACAGGAGTTAGCAATCGAGAAATCATTAAGGCTGTTCAAACTGCTAAGGAAAACTTTTCTGGTTTGATTATTGCAGGTAAGATGCACGGGGCAGGAGTGAATGAGCCTGTGGCAGAGCTTTCTGTCGCAGAGCAATTGTTGGAAGCAGGTGCGGATGTGATACTTGTTCCAGCAGTTGGAACCGTTCCAGCCTTTCATGACCAAGAGTTGCGTGAAGTCGTTGATCTCGTTCATAGTAAGGGTGGTCTTGTATTGAGTGCTATTGGTACTAGCCAAGAAACATCTGATACGGAGACAATTAGGGAAATAGCGCTGAGAAATAAAATTTGTGGAGTTGATATTCAACATATAGGTGATGCAGGATATGGGGGACTGGCAACAGTCGATAATATTTATGCCTTGAGCAAGGCAATTAGAGGAGTGAGACATACAGTATCTCGCTTGGCTAGGTCAGTAAATAGGTGATAAAGGAGTAAGCTATGGCTAAAGTAACAATTATGTTAGCGTGTGCAGCAGGTATGAGTACAAGTCTGCTAGTGACAAAGATGCAAAAGGCAGCAGAAGATAAGGGGTTGGATGCAGAAATTTTTGCAGTTCCAGCTCCTGAAGCAGAAGAAATTGTAGCAACAAAAGAAGTAAATGTGTTGCTTTTAGGCCCTCAAGTTCGCTATTTACTAGGGAACTTTCAAGAAAAACTAAAAGATAGACAGATTCCTGTGGCGGTTATTCCGATGACAGATTACGGAATGATGAATGGTTCTAAGGTCTTAGATTTAGCTGAAAGTTTATTAGACTAAGATTGAGGAGAATGCTATGAATGAAAGTAATTTAGAATCTGTAATGGGGCTAATTATGTATGGTGGGGAAGCCAAAAGTAATGCTATGGAGGCTATTCAGGCAGCAAAAAAAGGGGATTTCTCTAAAGCCAATCGAAGATTAGCTGATGCGAATGCTGCCTTATTACAGGCGCATAAGGCTCAAACAGAAATGTTGACAAGAGAGGCACAGGGGGAAAAAACATCAATTAGCCTCTTGATGGTACACGCGCAAGATCATTTAATGACGAGTCTGACTTTTGTTGACTTGGCGAAAGAAGTGGTAGAAGTATACGAACGATTTGAAAAAAATTAGGAGTTTGGTATGAATACAATGTTGGATAAAATGCAAGAAAAACTTTCTCCAATTGCAATGAAAGTTGGAAATCAGAAGTTTTTAGTTGCTTTACGTGATTCATTTGTGGGGACTATGCCTGTTATTATGACAGGTTCCATTGCTTTGTTATTAAATGCTTTTCTAGTGGATTTACCACAACAATTTCACCTAGAAAGTATTACGAAAACCTTTCAGTGGCTTGTTGACATCAATAATTTGGTATTCAAGGGAAGTATACCAATTGTTTCCTTGTTGTTCATCTATTGCTTGGGAGTGAATATCGCTAAGATTTACAAGGTTGATACAGTTTCTGCTGGTTTGGTATCACTTGCCTCGTTTGTCATTTCGATTGGAAGTACAGTTACAAAGAGTTTCCCTTTGGCAAATGTAGGAGATGTGAAATTAGATAAAATCTTACAAGGAATTGATAATCTAGCATTTGATGGTAAAAATCTGATGGTAACTATTGGGAATGTGATTCCAGGAAACCATATCAATGCCAGAGGCTACTTTACAGCCATGATGATTGGATTTTTAGCCTCTATTATTTTCTGTAAAGTGATGAAAAAGAACTGGGTAATCAAGTTACCAGATTCAGTTCCCCCTGCGATTGCTAAGCCGTTCACTTCTATCATTCCAGGATTTATGGCGATGTATATAGTAGCCATCTTGACTTATGTTTTCCATTTACTTAGCAATGACTTATTGATTGATTGGGTTTACAAGGTGTTACAAACGCCATTACTAGGTTTGTCTCAAAGTTTCTTTGCAGTTATTCTGATGATCTTTTTGAATAAGTTATTCTGGTTTTTTGGTCTCCATGGAGGAAATGTATTGGCTCCCATCATGGAAGGGCTGTTTGGAGTTGCTATGTTAGCGAATCTGGATGCTTTCCAAAAAGGTGAACCGATTCCTTATATATGGACAAGTGGGTCTTTTGGGGCGTTTGTCTGGTTTGGAGGATTAGGATTAGTACTTGCTATTTTAATTTTTTCAAGAAACAGTCATTATCGAAAAGTTGCCAAACTTGGTCTAGCACCAGTTCTGTTTAATATTGGTGAGCCGGTCAATTATGGTTTACCAGTTGTCTTGAATCCTTTGCTATTTATACCATTTGTACTTAGCCCAGTTTTCATGGCAACGGTAGCTTACTGGGCAACAAGCTGGGGTCTTGTTTCACCTGTTACACAAAATGTTACTTGGGTAATGCCACCAATTTTATATGGTTTCTTCTCTACAGCATTTGATTGGCGTGCCATCATCTTATCAGTTGTTTGTTTGATTATTAGTGTCTTGACTTATTTCCCATTTGTGAAAATGGCAGATAAAACTGAATTGAGTTAATGGTCTTACTTGCGTTTTTTGTGATAAAATAGAAATAGATTACGTGTAAGATGAGTTAGGTGTAGGATTTCTTATCTCTACTAAAATTGTTATTAGACAAAGGTTTATAGTCTGTTGAAGTTAGAATAGTACACTATAACTTCTAAAGCAGTGCTAGAAAATGATTTGAATTTCCTAATCGATTTAGTCATATTTTAGTTCATTTTTCTATAAAACATAACAAGAATGTTATTGCTTTATATAGAGAGATTGATATAGAAAGGGGTGCAGTAAAGGTAGATATCTTCTTGTGCCTCTTTTGCCATATTAGAAAGGAGATTTTATGGTTCAGACAAAACAGCCAAATATTATTTTGATTGTTGTAGATCAAATGAGAGCAGACGCCTTATCCTTGAATAGTAAGGATAAGCTAGTTAGCACTCCAACATTAGATATGATGGCTAGTGTAGGTTATAATTTTGAAAATGCCTATTCTCCAGTTCCTTCTTGCGTTCCTGCTAGGGCAGCTTTATTGACTGGTTTAGATCAAGATAAAAGTGGACGTGTTGGTTATCAAGATGAAGTGCCTTGGAATTTTACTAATACTCTTCCAAAAGTCTTTAAAGATATGGGTTATCAAACAGAGTGTATTGGTAAGATGCATGTTTTTCCTTCCAGACAGAGACTTGGGTTTGATCATGTCTTACTTCACGATGGGTATCTACATGTTGATAGAAAGTATGATAAGGCTTATGGAAGTCAATTTGATTATGCTAGTGACTATCTAGCCTTTTTAAAGGGTAAAGTTGGTTATGATGTTGATTTGATTGATGACGGAATGGATTGTAATTCTTGGGAAGCTAGACCTTGGGATAAAGATGAGAAGTTACATCCAACAAACTGGGTTGTGAGTGAGTCCATTTCATTTTTACAAAGAAGAGATCCAACAGTTCCTTTTTTTCTCAAAATGTCTTTTGAAAAACCACATGCTCCATTAAATCCCCCAAAATACTATTTTGATATGTATATGGAACGCTTGCCTCAATTTCTCGATTTGCATATCGGGAATTGGGAAGTATTAGAAAAGCAAATTCCGTCTATTTATGCTTTAAGAGGGAAATTAAAGGAAGATGATCAAAGAAGAATGGTTGCTGCTTATTTTGGATTGATTACTCATATAGACCATCAAATTAGTCGCTTTTTGACTGCCCTAAAAGAATTTCGTCATGATAAAGATACGATTATCTGGTTTGTTTCGGATCATGGAGATCAGCTTGGTGAACATTATCTGTTTAGAAAGGGATATCCTTATCAAGGAAGTATCCACATTCCTTCGTTTATTTACGATCCGGCTGGATTGATAGCTGGTAATAGGGGAACAATCAAGCAATTAGTGAAAATTCAAGATATTTTTCCTTCACTCGTGGATTTGGCAGGAGGAACTACTACAGATGAACTAGATGGACGGAGTGTTAAGAATTTATTATTTGGACAGTACGAGGGGTGGCGAACAGAATTTCATGGTGAACATGCTTTAGGAAAAGATTCTAGTCAATATATCTTGACAGACCAGTGGAAATTTATCTGGTTTCCTGTTTTAAATTATTATCAGTTATTTGATATGAAAAAAGATCCGCATGAAATGAATGATTTGTATCCAAGTGAAAAATACCAACCTATTGTTCGTCAGATGAAGAAAAAATTAGTAGACTTTCTTAGATATAGAGAAGAAGGTTTTGTTGTGGATGAAGAGTTAGTTCCTGTTGAACTATCTAAAATAACACCCACTCTAACGAAAACGGGGGATACTTAATCATGAAGATGAAAAAAATCAAGGGTGGGACATTTATGATGGGAACAAATTCTGAAGAGGGCTTTTTAGATGATTTTGAAGGTCCTCAAGTCGCTGTTAGTGTAAAGGATTTCTCCATTGCGGATACTCCAGTTACGAATCAAGAATTTGCTCAATTTGTGAAAGAAACAGGCTATAAAACACTAGCTGAGCGACAAGAGTGGTCTTTTGTTTTTATATTGTTCGTTCCAGAGGCAGAAAGGGAGGGATATCCTCATCCTGCTGGGGCTCCGTGGTGGTTACAAGTTCCGAACGCTTGCTGGAAACATCCCTACGGTGAGAACAGTAATCTAGTGGGTTTAGAAGACCATCCAGTAGTTCATGTTGCTTTAGAAGATGCATTGGCTTTCTGTAATTGGAGCGGAATGTCTTTACCGACTGAAGCACAGTGGGAATATGCTGCTAGAGGAGGAAGACAATCTGAATATCCTTGGGGAGATACTCTTTTAGAAGGTGGATATTATCATGCCAATACTTGGCAAGGAAGATTTCCTTATGAAAATACTGCCTTAGATGGATTTATAGGAACGGCTCCTGTCTATGAATTTTTACCTAATGATTTTGGTCTATATCAAATGATTGGGAATGTTTGGGAATGGTGTCGCAATCCGAGATATACCTTATTAGCTAGTTTTAATGAAGATGACTATGAGTTGCCAAAATATGGGATACAAGAGGAGGAGTATGCTATCAGAGGAGGTTCCTTTTTATGTCATTGTTCTTATTGTAATCGATACCGAGTAGCTGCTAGAAATGGATGTATTTCTACTTCCACTAGTAGCCATCTAGGTTTTAGATGTTTGAAAGAATAGGATGGACTTAAAAAGTGGTTGAGATTATTTATTTTCTAATCATTATAATAGCTAGTGGATTGGGTTCTATATCAGGCATGGGTGGTGGAATTATAATTAAGCCACTTATGGATAGTTTTGGATACCATTCGGTCAGTGATATTGCTTTTTATTCTAGTTTCTCTGTTTTTATAATGGCGATTATTTCAACAATCAAAAGATTTTCACAAAGTAAAGAGATAAAATGGAGATTGATTTTTACGGTATCCTCTTCTTCTGTTTTAGGAGGATTTCTAGGTCATCTTATTTTTCAAGTTCTGTTATCTCAATTATCAGTACGGCTAGTATTCATTGTTCAAATGATTTTACTATTTGTGATGCTACTTGTATCATTTGTTTTAGCAGATTTTAAAAAAACTTATCAATTTGATAAGATAGGATTCTATATGATTTGTGGTCTTCTATTGGGCTTGATTTCTAGTTTTTTAGGGATTGGTGGTGGCCCGCTCAATGTATCTTTATTGATGGTGTTTTTTTCTATTTCGATAAAAGAAGCAACGATGTATTCTCTTGCAATTATTTTCTTTTCCCAGTTGTCTCATTTGGCTACAATTGTTATGGTTACAGGTTTAAATCAGTATCATTTAGCACCTGTTCCAGTTATTTTTCTTGCTTCTGTATGCGGAGGGGTATTGGGGACGGTTGTATCAAAAGTCTTACCTGAAAATTGGGTAAGATACTGTTTTAAAGGGATGTTATTCTTTGTCATGGGAATGACTTTATATAATTTATTTCATATTTTGTAAGGTCAGTGTGAAAATATTTAAATAGACTTCCTGTAAAAACTGGATTTAACGCCCTCCATTTGTCAAATTAAACTAGACAGTCTTACCAACTCAGAAAATACCTGATGAGGTGTTTGGTATCCAAGGAATTTAGGTAGGATGTGATTTCTTGAGGCTGGGAAAAAAGTCTTTAAAATTAAAAAACGCATAATATCAGGTGTTGAAACAATCTTGATATTATGCGTTTTATTGTGGGAATATTTATTTCATTTTTCTGAAATTGAGTTTTTGCCCAGCCTAAAATTCTTGACTGACTTCGTTGAAATCTGTCTGCTTTGGCAAGTCATGACACCTTAAAAGTCTATTTGAATGTTCGTTGAGACACCGCTGTCTTGGACATCCTAGATTCGCAAAAAAGCTCTCACTATCGTGCTGATTGGAAATATCTTTCCATTTTGAAAACTCTTTTCCACAGTCAAATGTAATAGATTTAAAGAGGTTCACTAGAAATTGTGCTAGCCACCCTTGGATGGATTCTGCCACATATTTTGCCCTACGACTCTTGGTCTTCAAACTGACAATCAATTGACTATACCTGTTCGCTCACAAATAGGAGAGAACTTTTTACGAAAATCTAATGAATATGCCATAAGAACATTATACCGCAACGTGTACTATTTTTGGTTCATTTTACTATAGAAACTATTGAAGCACCTGTACGAAAATACATCATGAAAAAGCAGAGATAGGAAGAAACAAAGCCTTTTCCTATGGTAGGTAGATTCCTATATCTGAATATTGAAGGGATTTCAGAAAGCCGATTGGAGTGATTTTATTCATGATAGGAAAAAGGATCTGGACAAAAATGATTGAGAAATAGTTGCTAAAAAAACGTTTGCATGATACTATATATTGAAAGGAGGTGATAATATGGTAGAACAAAAAAAATCAATTACCATGAAAGATGTTGCTTTAGAAGCAGGAGTTAGTGTTGGAACAGTTTCACGTGTAATTAATAAAGAAAAAGGCATTAAAGAAGTAACCTTGAAAAAAGTGGAACAAGCAATTAAAACCTTGAATTACATTCCAGATTACTACGCTAGAGGAATGAAAAAAAATCGAACAGAAACGATTGCAATCATTGTACCAAGTATCTGGCATCCCTTTTTTTCAGAATTTACTATGCATGTGGAAAATGAAGTCTATAAGAGGAATAATAAATTACTCTTATGTTCTATAAATGGTACAAATAGAGAGCAAGACTACCTGGAGATGTTGCGTCATAATAAAGTTGATGGAGTGGTTGCTATTACCTATAGTCCAATTGAACATTACCTGTCGTCAGGAATTCCCTTTGTCAGTATTGACCGTACATACTCAGATATTGCCATTCCTTGTGTTTCATCAGATAATGATGCAGGTGGAAGAGAAGCAGCTAAACAATTAATTAGTAAAGGATGTCGGCATTTAGCCTTTGTGGGCGGACATAATACAACCATTAATGAAACTAAACGTCGTAGAATTTCATTTGAAAAGTATGTCCAAGAGCATAAAATACCTCTTAGTATTTTTGATTTGGATGAGACAGTTACTGACTATCATGGAAAGCTAGAGAGTTTCTTGGAAGAAAATCCTTCTATAGATGGAATTTTTACAATCAACGATTTTACAGCTTTGGATGTGACTGAAATTCTAGAAAAGAATGGCAAACGTATTCCTCATGATGTCCAAATTATTGGATACGATGGAATTAAAATGGCTGGAGATAGAGATTATCTACTTTCAACAATTGAGCAACCCCTGGAGGAAATGGCTAGAGAAGCTGTACGAATCCTATTTGATATCATCGAAGGAAAGGCTGTTAATTTGCAGACCATCCTACCAGTAAAATTTGTTGAAGGAAAAACAACAAAAAATGAAAATAAGTCTTGACAGAAAGCGCTATCAATGATAGAATAAATTCAGATAAAAAAGATTTATTTTTTTAGAACAAAAATGAAACGTTTCAAAAATAAAATAAATAGACAGCGCCAAGCGTTATCTTTTTAAAACAAAAAATGAAACGTTTCAAAAAAAGGAGGTTGCTATGAATAGCAAAGCGAAGCAAGTTTCTCTTTGGGAAAGAATCAAGAAACAAAAACTCTTGTTATTGATGACTGTCCCTGGTTTAGTTTTAACCTTTATCTTTAAATACATCCCTATGTATGGGGTTTTAATCGCATTTAAAGATTATAATCCCTTAAAAGGAATTTTAGGGAGTGATTGGATTGGTTTTTCTGAGTTTACAAAATTCATATCCTCTCCCAACTTTGGTATCTTGTTAGCCAATACTTTAAAATTAAGTATCTATGGTTTATTGCTTGGCTTTTTACCACCAATCATTCTTGCTATTATGCTCAATCAACTCTTGAGTGAAAAAGTCAAAAAACGAATTCAGCTCATTTTATACGCACCAAACTTTATATCAGTCGTTGTTATCGTTGGTATGATTTTCCTTTTCTTTTCAGTGGGAGGACCAATTAACAATTTTCTCTCTATGTTTGGAATGAAGGCTGACTTCTTGACAAATCCAGACTTCTTTAGACCCTTATACATCTTTAGTGGTATCTGGCAAGGAATGGGATGGGCTTCAACGCTCTACACGGCAACATTGGTAAATGTAGATCCAGCCTTAGTAGAAGCAGCCCGACTGGATGGAGCCAATATCTTCCAACGAATCTGGCACATTGATATTCCAGCTCTTAAGCCTATTATGGTTATCCAATTTGTTTTAGCTGCAGGTGGAATCATGAATGTCGGATATGAAAAAGCATTCCTGATGCAGACATCGTTGAACTTGCCAACTTCTGAAATTATCTCTACATATGTCTATAAAGTTGGTCTTGTATCAGGAGACTATTCTTACTCAACAGCGGTTGGTTTGTTTAATGCAGTGATTAACGTAGTATTGCTAGTCGCGGTTAACCAAATCGTTAAACGCATGAATAATGGTGAAGGAATTTAAGGAGGAAAGTATGAAAAATTCGATTATGGATACAAAATTTGATAGACGTATCTTACTCTTAAATAAAATCATTATTGTCTTTATCGTTTTGATAACCTTACTTCCTTTACTTTATATCGTCGTAGCATCCTTTATGGATCCTAAGGTTCTGGTTAGTAGAGGGATTAGCTTTAATCCAGCCGATTGGACGGTAGAAGGTTACCAGCGTGTATTCAGTGACCAATCTATTCTAAGAGGTTTTATCAATTCTCTACTATACTCTTTTGGCTTTGCGGCTTTAACAGTATTGCTATCTGTGTTTACAGCTTATCCTCTTTCTAAGAAAGACTTGGTTGGACGTCGTTGGATTAATTATTTCTTGATTGTAACCATGTTCTTTGGTGGTGGTTTAGTTCCAACTTACTTACTAGTAAAAGATTTGGGCATGCTTAATACTCCATGGGCTATCATCGTTCCCGGTGCTGTCAATGTTTGGAATATTATTCTTGCTAGGGCCTATTTCCAAGGATTGCCTGAAGAGTTAGTTGAAGCTGCTGTCATTGATGGTGCAAATGATTTACAGATTTTCTTCAAAATCATGCTTCCTCTTGCAAAACCAATTATGTTTGTTCTCTTCCTCTATGCTTTTGTAGGACAGTGGAACTCATACTTTGATGCAATGATTTATATCAAGGATCCAAACTTGGAACCATTGCAACTTGTACTTCGTAAAATTCTCATTCAGAGCCAACCAGGTCAAGACATGATTGGAGCACAAGCGGCTATGAATGAAATGAAACGTTTAGCTGAATTGATTAAATACGCAACTATTGTCATTTCCAGCTTGCCATTGATTGTTATGTATCCATTCTTCCAAAAATACTTTGATAAAGGAATTATGGCTGGTTCACTTAAAGGATAAAAATAGAAAAAATAAAAGGAGTTTTCTCATGAAATTCAAAACATTTTCAAAATCAGCAGTTTTGTTGACAGCTAGTTTAGCAGTACTTGCAGCCTGTGGCTCAAAAAATACAGCTTCAAGTCCAGATTATAAGTTGGAAGGTGTAACATTCCCGCTTCGAGAAAAGAAAACATTGAAGTTTATGACAGCCAGTTCACCGTTAGCTCCTAAAGACCCAAATGAAAAGTTAATTTTGCAACGTTTGGAGAAGGAAACTGGCGTTCATATTGACTGGACCAACTACCAATCCGACTTTGCAGAAAAACGTAACTTGGATATTTCTAGTGGTGATCTACCAGATGCTATCCACAACGACGGAGCTTCAGATGTGGACTTGATGAACTGGGCTAAAAAAGGTGTTATTATTCCAGTTGAAGATTTGATTGATAAATACATGCCAAATCTTAAGAAAATTTTGAATGAAAAACCAGAATACAAGGCCTTGATGACAGCACCTGATGGGCACATTTACTCATTCCCATGGATTGAAGAACTTGGAGCTGGTAAAGAGTCAATCCACAGTGTCAACGATATGGCTTGGATTAACAAAGATTGGCTTAAGAAACTTGGTCTTGAAATGCCAAAAACTACTGATGATCTGATTAAAGTCCTAGAAGCTTTCAAAAACGGGGATCCAAATGGAAATGGAGAGGCTGATGAAATTCCATTTACATTTATTAGTGGTAACGGAAACGAAGATTTTAAATTCCTATTTGCTGCATTTGGTATAGGGGATAACGATGATCATTTAGTAGTTGGAAATGATGGCAAAGTTGACTTCACAGCAGATAACGACGACTATAAAGAAGGTGTGAAATTTATCCGTCAATTGCAAGAAAAAGGATTGATTGATAAGGAAGCTTTCGAACATGATTGGAATAGTTACATTGCTAAAGGTCATGATCAGAAATTTGGTGTTTACTTTACATGGGATAAGAGTAATGTTACTGGAAGTAACGAAAGTTATGATGTTTTACCAGTACTTGCTGGGCCAAGTGGTCAAAAACACGTAGCTCGTACAAACGGTATGGGATTTGCGCGTGACAAGATGGTTATTACCAGTGTAAACAAAAACCTAGAATTGACAGCTAAATGGATTGATGCACAATACGCTCCACTCCAATCTGTGCAAAATAACTGGGGAACTTACGGAGATGACAAGCAACAAAATATCTTTGAATTTGACCAAGCAACTAACAGCCTCAAACACTTACCACTAAACGGAACTGCACCAGCAGAACTTCGTCAAAAGACTGAAGTAGGAGGACCACTAGCTATTTTAGATTCATACTATGGTAAAGTGACAACTATGCCAGATGATGCCAAATGGCGTTTGGATCTTATCAAAGAATATTATGTTCCTTACATGAGCAATGACAATAACTATCCAAGAGTCTTTATGACACAGGAAGATCTGGATAAGATTGCCCACATCGAGGCAGATATGAATGACTATATCTACCGCAAGCGCGCTGAATGGATTGTAAATGGGAATATTGATGCTGAGTGGGATGATTACAAGAAAGAGCTTGAAAAATACGGACTTTCAGATTACCTCGCTATTAAACAAAAATACTACGACCAATACCAAGCAAACAAAAACTAGAGGTTGATTATGGGAGATAAGAAATACACAATAGAAAAAGCCAATCGTTTTATAGCAGAAAATAAACATCTCGTAAATACTCAGTATAAGCCTGAAGAACATTTTTCAGCTGAGATTGGTTGGATCAATGATCCAAATGGATTTGTCTATTTTCGTGGAGAATACCATCTCTTTTATCAATTCTATCCTTATGATAGTGTCTGGGGACCAATGCACTGGGGGCATGCTAAAAGTAAGGACTTGGTAACTTGGGAGCACTTGCCAGTGGCACTTGCTCCTGACCATGATTATGACCGCAATGGTTGTTTCTCAGGCTCTGCCATTGTCAAGGATGATCGCCTCTGGCTCATGTATACTGGTCATATTGAAGAAGAAACAGGTGTTCGTCAAGTGCAAAATATGGCATTTTCAGACGACGGGATTCACTTTGAAAAGATTGAACAAAATCCAGTTGCAACTGGAGCAGACTTGCCAGATGAGTTGATTGCTGCTGATTTCCGTGATCCAAAACTCTTTGAAAAAGATGGACGCTATTACTCCGTAGTAGCTGCCAAACATAAGGATAATGTGGGCTGTATCGTTCTACTAGGGTCCGATAACCTAGTAGAATGGCAGTTCGAATCCATCTTTTTAAAAGGGGGAGAACACCAAGGCTTTATGTGGGAATGCCCAGATTACTTTGAGTTAGATGGGAAGGATTGCCTTATTATGTCACCCATGCGTTATCAGCGTGAGGGAGACTCCTATCATAACATTAACTCATCGGTTTTGTTCACGGGTAAGGTAGATTGGGGAGAAAAACGTTTTATCCCAGAATCAGTTCAAGAAATTGATCATGGCCAAGACTTCTATGCGCCACAAACATTGTTGGACGATCAAAATCGTCGTGTCTTGATTGCTTGGATGCAGACATGGGGGCGTACCCTTCCAACCCATGATCAAGAACACAAGTGGGCATGTGCCATGACTTTACCTAGAATTCTAAGATTGGAAGATGGCAAACTAAGACAATTCCCTGTTAAAAAAGGCCAATATCAAATCCAAATAGATAAAGATTGTCATTACCGCTTAGGAAATGATACAGATTATCTTGAATTTGGTTATGACAGTAATGCGCAGCAAGTTTACATTGATCGTAGCCATCTTGTTCAAAAAATTCTAGGTGAAGAAGAACAGGATACTAGTCGACGGTATGTAGATATTGAAGCTAAAGAATTGGAAGTTGTTCTAGATAAAAATTCCATCGAGATTTTTGTCAATCAAGGTGAAGCAAGCTTGACGGCAACCTATTACTTAACAGTGCCAGCTGAGCTATTACGAATCGATTAAAAATTAAGTTATTTCTCCTAAAGAAAAATCTCTTTCTAGTAAAATGGAAAGAGAACTTTTTTCTAATTTATCTGAGAATGTTTCTGTTTAAACAACTCAATTTTATCATTACAGTAATTGATTAAATCTTGAGTTTTTTCAAAATTATATCCTTTTTCAGATACAGATTTCACTTTCTTCTCGTCAAAATAGTAGCCAGTTAAGCCCCTGACTTCTTCTGATAAGGTGAGGTAATAACCTGTTTCGATTCCCTCGTCTAGATTTTTGGAAAATGACTTCATCAAGCGTCCGAAGAGAGACTTTTTCGTCTTTTCATCACTGAAATCACTCCCTAAGTTAGTTGAAATTAAGCCAGGATGGTAAGAATTGATGGTGATGCTTGAACCTTTTAGAAAGAATTCTCTGGCTAGATAGCGTGTCATCCAAATAGTGTAGAGTTTGGAGTTATTATAGGCCAATCCGGGATTATAGTTGTTCACAAATCCAAAGTCCAAATCCTTGACTTTGGCAAAATGATGCATATAGGAAGAAGTATTAATGACACGGCCGTCAGCCGTTTTTTCTAACAAGGGACTTAACTCAGTTGTTAAAATATAGGGAACCAGAACAGATACCATAAAGGTCAACTCGACATTTTCAGCACTCGCTTTTCGTTCTTTTCCTGCATAAAGGCCTGCATTGTTAAATAAGACATCGATACTTTGAAAGTCTCGCTTGATTTCCTCCACAAATCGATAAACATCATCTAATTTTGAAAAATCTGCAAGGTAGCTAGAAACTCTGCCTCTCAAGGAAACTGCTCGAACCTCTTGAAGCGCCAGTTCAAGTTTTTGAGGGTTTCGACCATGGAGGATGATATGATGGCCTTCACTGGCCAATTTCTTTGCCAAATGTTTACCAATACCGTCAGTAGCACCTGTAATCAGAATGGTTTTGACCATATTAGTCCTCCAAGAAAGTCAGTAGTTCTTTTGAAAATTCGTCTGCATATTGAAAAATCGAACCGTGTCCAGCATTTGGATAGATAATCAGCTTACTATTTTCGATTTTCTCATGCATGTCATAAGAATTTTCCGTTGGAACCTGCATATCCTTATCCCCGTTGACGATTAAGGTTGGTTGGGTGATGAATTGAAGGTCGTCCTGCGAATCTTTCCCCCAACGTTTAATAGCTTTGAGTTGAGTTAGAAATCCTGATAGGTTCATGTCTTTATCCGCAAATTTCTTTGTTCTCATACCCATTCGTCCTAGGACTTTCAAAGCTTCAATTTTCCCTTGTTCATCATGATTATAGAAGATATAGCGTTTAGAATCGATGCGCTCGAGTCCCGCTTTAAACATATAGTTAAAGGTTTTCCCTGTGACCTTATCGACCTCTTTTCCACCTCGAGGTCCTGTTCCAGCCAAGATTAAACGATTGACTAGAGTAGGATTTATTCGGACGATTTCTTGGGCAATCATACCTCCCATAGAAAGGCCAAGAAGATTGATATTATCGTAATCAAGCGCTTTTACAAAGTCAATTGTCTGCTTAGCCATTCCAGGAATCGTCGAAGCAACTTTTCCTTGACTGGCTCCAACTCCAGGAAGATCGACTACAATGACATGGTGCTTTTCAGCAATCAAGTCTAAGAGTTTAGGATCCCAGTTATCGAGAGTTGCTGCCAAATGGACCAGCATTAGAAGAGGTAGTTTTGATTTGCCTTTACTAAGTTCGCGATAAGCGATTTTGTTCCCGTCGACTGTGATGTATTGATTTTTTGTAGTAAGATATGACATTGTGTTTTCCTTTTTATTTCTTAAAGCTGAGGACTGTTTTTCCACGTGAGTGACCATTAGCGACCTTGTCTAAGGCGCTATTTACCTCTTCAAATGGATAAATTGTATCGATAGAGGGTTTGATTTCTAATTTGCTAAAGAGGTCAGCTACCTCTTGTAATTGATCACCATTGCTTTTCACAAAGATAAAATGATAGTGGACACCATATTTTTCCGCCATTTTATCAAATTTGCGACCTGCTAAGCCAAGAATCATCTGTTTCCATTTTGGTAGATTCATGCGTTTGGCAAAGGCACCGTTTGGCATGGCACGAAGTGAAACAAGATGAGCACCTTTTTTCATGATAGACATTTGTTTTTCAGTTTCAGCTCCACCGAGAGTATCGAGGACATAATCAACCTGGCTAACAGTTTTTGTATAATCCTCTGTTTTGTAATCGATAAATCTATCTGCTCCTAGTTTCAACACACGCTCAGCGCTATCTCCAGAACCGTTGGTAATGACTTTCAATCCTTTGGCCTTGGCAATAGGAATGGCCATTCCACCGACACCTCCAGTACCACCAGAGATAAAGATCGTTTTCCCAGCTTGAGCGCCCATGAGGTCAAGAGCCTGCATAATGGTCAAGGCAGTAAGAGGAATAGCAGCGGCTTCCTCGTCTGATAGATAGTCTGGAACCTTGGCTAAGGCTTGACTATCGACAGCTAGGTATTCTGCAAAGGCACCGATATGATCAAGTGGCAGACGGCCAAAGACACGGTCTCCTAGCTGAAAGTTGTCAACTTGCTTGCCAATGCTTTCAACGATTCCAACCACTTCGTTACCTGCAGTTTGAGGAAGTTTGTAAGGAACAATCATCTTAACCTCACCACGAGAGATCATGTTATCGAGAGGATTAACACCGGCTGCGGTGACTTTCACCAAGACTTGTTTGTCTGTAATACTTGGTTTAGCGATTTCGGTGATGTTTAGTGTGATATTCTTTTTGTTATAAGTAGTATGTTGTGCGACTTTCATGTGTTTTCTCTTTTCTTTTTATTTTATATACCTGTATCTAATACAAGTACATTCTGTTTCCAGTAAAAACTGACTTGCTATCAAATCAGTTTCGGACTTGTTTGGCTTGTTTATATAGATTGTCAATGACATCTTCTAAAGTTTGATTTGCTAATTCCTTCTCTAATTGAGATTCGGCACTAGCGAAAAGCGGTGAGACTGCTCCTTGGATATGTTTTCCAACGGGACAATCGGGATTACTATTTTGATGAACAGGGAATAAACTAATGTGATTGATTTCTTGAGTAGCATAGTAGATCTCTAGTAAAGTCATTTTCTTTGGAGGCTTACTGAGCTGATAGCCCGTTTTTCCTTGCTGGGAATGAATCAAACCTGCATTTTTCAATAAGGCAATCACCTTTCGAATGTAACTAGCGTTAGTCCCAACACTAATAGCTAGTGCTTGAGAACTTAAGGTTTCCTTGCTTTCACTAATCATTGTTAAGATATGCAAAGCAACTGAGAATTTTGTATCCATCTGAACTCCTTTTTAATAAACATGTATCAGATACAAGAACAAGTATAACATAAATAAAAAGAAAAGCAAGACTTTTGTTTTAAATTTTAAAAAATTTTTTGAAGAGTGTCTTAAGATTAAAGATGTCTGGAAAGGGTGTTTACAAAATTATATCTTTAATATCCATTAGTAGAACAGATACACAAAAAAAGCCTTTACTCAAGGCTTTTCCTGTTGTATGTAGATGCCCCCTACAGGGATCGAACCTGTGACCCACGGATTAAGAGTCCGCTGCTCTGCCAGCTGAGCTAAGGAGGCAAATAAAAAAGCTGTATTGGTGCCGAAACTTCACGGTTTGTATTGAACCCGCGCAATTAAGCAGGTGGGCAACTCGCTCTAACTGAAGCTGTTTCCGTGTGAGACGGCCTACATGCTGTTAGAAGACTTTTGTTTCCCTAATAATACAAAAAATAGTCGGTCAACACTTAAGTGTGAAGTCGTACACCACAGCGTTTCTATGTTTATATGATACCACTTTTTCAAAAAAAATCAAGAGGAAAGTGCAATTTTTTGAAAAGGATTTCAGATTTTTCGCAAACGGTCGATAGCTTCCTTTCTTTGAGCCAAAGCCCGTTCATATTTACCAGTATCTTCTGCTTGGAAATAGTGATGATTGCGGATTTTTTCTGGCAGATAGTCTTGTTTAATCCAATTTCCAGGATAGTTGTGTGGATAGAGATAGTCTTGGGCATTCCCCAGTTCCTTGCTTCCGCTGTAGTGCCCATCACGCAGGTGTCGCGGAATAGGCAAGTGCCCTGATGTTTTGAGGTCAGCAAGTGCCTTATCCATAGCTACATAGGCTGAGTTGGATTTTGGAGAAAGGGCCAAATCAATCACGACATTGGCAATGAGAATGCGGGCTTCTGGGAAACCAATCCTTTGTGCAGCATCCAGAGCAGTGACGGTATGAATCTGGGCCTCAGGATTGGCTAAGCCGATATCTTCATAGGCGATAACAGTCAAGCGACGAGAGAGACTAGGCAAATCACCAGCCTCAATCAAGCGGGCAGCATAGTGGAGACTGGCATCCACATCGGAGCCACGGATAGACTTTTGCAGGGCTGAGAGAACATCATAGTGACTATCTCCATCCTTATCCATAGTGATGTAGCTTCGCTGTAGGCTATTTTCCATGATGTCGAGGGTGATATGGCGGATGCCCTCGTCATTTTCAGGGGTAGAGAGAACAGCCAAGTCCAGCGAGTTAAAGGCAGAACGCAGGTCTCCGTTTGTAGAGGTTGCGATGAAATCCAGCGCATCCTCATCTAGTTCTACTGGAAAATCAAAACCACGTTCAGGGTTATTTAGAGCTATCTGAAGAGCCTCTTTGACGTCTTGGTTAGACAGAGGTTCCAACTCAAAAATTTGAACACGGCTACGAATGGCAGGAGTGACAGAAAAGAAAGGATTTTCAGTCGTAGCGCCAATCATGATGACCAGTCCACTTTCCAAGAGAGGCAAGAGGAAGTCTTGTTTGGTCTTATCAAGTCGATGGATTTCGTCTAGTAATAGGACGAGGCCACCTGAAAATTTAGCCTCTTCCGCGATTTCTTGGAGTCTTTTTTTACTATCTACTGTCGCATTGAAAGTTCGAAAGGCATACTTAGTAGTCCCAGCGATGGCAGAGGCTATACTGGTCTTGCCGATTCCCGGAGGTCCATAGAGAATCATGGAGGACAGGCGGTTGGCTTCCACCATACGGCGGATGATTTTTCCTTGTCCGACCAGATGTTCCTGACCGATGACTTGGTCGATGGTTTTAGGGCGCATACGAAGCGCGAGATTGTCTGGCATAGCAGTCCTTTCTAACGTGGATTTTCTGATGTATATGTGGTAAGATGGTAGTATCTATTTTAGCATATTTCCGAGCAATCGGGGCGATTAAGAGTCGCATAGAAAGAGGACAAAATGGCAACATACGGATTTTTAGATGTTTTAGAGGAAGAGTTGGAGAAGAATTTTCCCTTTGACTTTGAGATTAGTTGGGACAAGCGCAACTACGCGGTAGAAGTGAGTTTTCTATTGGAAGCGCAAAATGCTGCAGGTGTGGAGATGGTGGATGAAGATGGAGAGGTTTCATCGGATGATATTCTCTTTGAAGAAGCAGTGCTTTTTTACAATCCTGCCAAATCAACAGTCAATGAGGAAGACTATTTGACTGTCATCCCTTACTTGCCTAAAAAAGGATTTTCTCGTGAATTTTTAGCTTATTTTGCGCTATTCCTTAAAGATACTGCCGAGGTTGGACTAGATGCCCTTATGGACTTTTTGGAAGACCCAGAAGCAGAAGAATTTGTCATGGAATGGAACCAAGAAGTCTTTGAAGAAGGAAAAGTTGGCTTGGAAGAAGGAGAATTTTATCCTTATCCGAGATACTAGGAGTTGGATGGAGATTTTATGAAGAAAATTGGGATTTATTTGGTTTATGTGCTAGCTGTTGTCTTTATTATGCTGGCTTGTGCTTGTGGAACAATCGCATTTGCAGAGTTGGGGTATTCCACAGTTTTAGTCTTTACTTTTGGTTATGCCTTCGCTCTTCTAAGTATATATTTAATCTTTATTCTTCATGAGCTGGGACATGCTTTTTGTGGCTACTTGACAGGCTATCGGCTGGTGGCTTTTGGGTTAGGACATTTTATTTTGACCAAAAAGTCAGGCAGGTTTCATCTTAGTAGAACAGCCATTCTGAAAAATGTTGGTGCTCAATACATTGGTTTAAAAGAGGATGAAAGTGATCAAAGAATCATCCTGATGCTTTCAGGAGGCTTGATGGTTCATCTCAGCTTGATATTATTGGCGATAGTGTTTGGGTTTTTGACAAGAAGCTGGTATTTTGCAGGGACTTGGATTTTTCTTAATTTGTCTTTCTTCCTAAATAACATTTTGCCAGTCGGCATCACCGATGGCGCAAAAATTTGGGAATTGCTACAACACCCTGCAAATACGAAATACGCCTACTTGATGTTGAGGCATTCTGCCCAGACCTTGCTAGCTCCTCAAGAATATGATTTAAAAGACTTTATCATGCCTGTTGATGAGGAGGCGAGAGGGAGTTTTGCAGAAAGTGTTCAGACTCTTCAGGGCTTGGTATTCATATTGGATGATAATATAGAGCTTGCAAAGCAACAGTTGCAGTCTGTGCTAGAGAAAACAGATAATCCAATGTCTAAAACTATTTCTCAATTATACCTTCTTCAAATTGCTCTGATGGAAGGAGATAATAAGAAAGCGGAAGAATATGCAAGTATTCGAGGAGTCAAATCCTTTTTATCTCTAAAAACAGCAGATATGCAGGTCATTCAAGCTTGGTATCAATTTAAGGTAAAGAAAGATGTAGTTCAAACTCACAAGGCTATGAAGATTGCTAGACAGAAAATGAATAGCAGTCGGATGTTACGGGATGAGAAAAGCTATTATCAAAACTGGTTAGCTGAGCTGGAAAAGGAATTAACCGAAGGAGTCTAATATGGAAATAGAAATTTCTGATTTCACAGGCTGTAAGATTGCTTTGTTTTGCGGAGATAAGCTTCTGACTATCTTACGAGATGATAGGGCAAACATTCCCTGGGCTAATATATGGGAACTACCCGGTGGTGGACGAGAGGGGGATGAAAGTCCTTTTGAGTGCGTGGCGCGTGAAGTTTATGAAGAACTGGGAATTCATCTGACTGAGGATTGTCTGCTTTGGAGTAAGGTTTATCCAAGTATGCTTTTTGCGGATAAACAATCTGTATTTCTAGTCGGTCTGTTGACACAGGCCCAGTTTGACAGTATCGTATTTGGAGATGAAGGGCAGGGCTATCAGCTGATGACTACTGAGGAATTTCTTAATTCCAGTCAAGTTGTGCCTCAGTTGCAGAATAGGGTGAGGGATTATTTGGAAGAAGTTCGATAAATGGCAAAGCTTAGCAAAAATATTAATATGTTTCTCATGGATGGTGAAGTAACTGGAAAAATCAAATGTACTTTGTCAAATTGGACGGGAGTGATTTACAAAATACCTCGTATTCAATTGGGAGATTTAAAGTCGCGTGATGAAATGAAACAAAGTGGTATTTATTTCTTATTTGGTCGAGATGAAGATAAACAGAAAGATGTGACCTATATTGGTCAGGCGACAACTCGAAAAAATGGTGAAGGGGTATTGTTGCGAATTCAAGAGCATACCCGCGATACTCATGCAGATTATTTTAATGATGTCATCATTCTAACAACTCAAAATAATTCTTTTGGTCCAACAGAAATTAGCTATTTGGAAAATAAATTTACTCAACTTGCTAAAGAAGCTGGTCGCTATATTGTGAAAAATGGTAATGATCCAAATCCTGATAATGTGACTGAGGAAAAGGAATCTGAACTGGATGAAATTGTTGAAAATACGCTAATGATTATTGGAACTCTAGGTTATCGTGTTTTTGTTCCAATGACAAAGGAAGTTAGTCAAGATTTGACTGATAATCATTCAACTTATCTTTATTTAAAGCGTAAAACTAAGAAATCTAACAAAGTAATAGAAGCAACTTGTGAACGGACAACTGAAGGTTTTGTTGTTTTAGAAGGAAGTCAAGTAGAAATAAAGGATTCTCCATACCTTCCAGCAAGTTTAAAAGAAATGCGTCAGAATTTAATAGCTTCTCGGGTCATTCAAGATGGAGTGTTAAAAGAAAAACAACTTTTTTCTAGCCCTTCTTATGCAGCGGCTTTTTTGCTGGGTATGCAAACGAACGGTCGAACTGATTGGAAAGATCAGGATGGAAGAACTTTAAAAGAATTAGAAGAATTAATAGATTGATAAGGAAAAATTTATGGAAACATGGCAAGAGTTAAAAGTTACAGTTAAGCGTGAGGGAGAGGAATTGGTTTCCAATCTCTTGATTGAGCTGGGGGCGCAAGGAGTTGCGATTGAAGACAGCATGGACTATGTGGGGAATGTGGATCGTTTTGGCGAGATTTTCCCAGAGGTTGAGCAGCAAGAAGAAATCGTAGTGACAGCCTACTATCCTGATACAGTTGATGTGGCAGTGGTTGAGACAGACTTGCAGGCTCGCCTAGCAGAATTAACAGATTTTATGGATTTGGGTGAGATCAAGATGGGGACGACTGCCTTGGCTGAGGAAGACTGGGCAGACAACTGGAAGAAATATTATGAACCAGCTCGTATTACTTATGATTTGACCATTGTGCCGTCTTGGACAGACTATGAGGCGACTGCTGGAGAAAAGATTATCAAGCTGGATCCTGGTATGGCCTTTGGAACAGGAACCCACCCAACTACCAAGATGAGCCTTTTTGCTTTGGAACAGGTTCTTCGTGGTGGGGAAACAGTGCTAGATGTGGGGACTGGATCAGGCGTCCTCTCTATTGCTAGCTCGCTACTTGGTGCTAAGGAAATTTTCGCCTATGACCTAGATGATGTGGCAGTTCGTGTTGCTCAGGAAAATATTGAACTCAACCCTGGTATGGAAAACATCCATGTAGCAGCAGGAGACTTGCTTAAGGGAGTTGAGATTGAGGCAGATGTGATTGTAGCTAATATCTTGGCGGATATCCTCATTCATCTGACGGATGATGCTTATCGTTTGATCAAGGATGAAGGCTACCTCATCATGAGTGGGATTATCAAGGACAAGTGGGACATGGTGCGCGAGTCGGCTGAGTCAGCTGGATTTTTCCTCGAAACTCACATGGTTCAAGGGGAATGGAATGCCTGTGTCTTTAAGAAAACCAAGGATATTTCCGGTGTGATTGGAGGCTAGCATGCAGCAGTATTTTGTCAGGGGCAGTGCGATCTCTCCTGTCACCATCGAGGACAAGGAAACCGGCAAGCATATGTTTCAGGTTATGCGCTTGAAAGAAGATGATGAGGTGACCTTAGTCTTTGATGATGGTATCAAGCATTTGGCGCGTGTGCTGGATGTGGAAGCTTGTCAGTTTGAATTGGTAGAAGAACTAGCTGACAATGTGGAACTGCCCGTTCAAGTGACCATTGCATCTGGATTTCCCAAGGGGGACAAGCTAGAGTTTATCACTCAAAAAGTAACCGAGCTCGGAGCCAGCAAAATCTGGGCCTTTCCTGCAGATTGGTCCGTTGCTAAGTGGGATGGCAAGAAATTGGGTAAAAAGGTTGAAAAACTAGAAAAAATCGCCCTTGGAGCAGCAGAACAAAGCAAGCGTAATATGGTTCCAAGTATTCAGCTTTTTGAGAAGAAAGCAGATTTTCTAGCCCAACTTGACCAGTTTGACCGCGTCGTAGTGGCTTATGAAGAGTCGGCTAAAGAAGGAGAAGCCGCTGCGCTCTTACAAGCGGTCTCTGGTCTTGAAAAAGGAGCCAAATTGCTCTTTATCTTTGGTCCAGAAGGTGGTCTGTCACCTACAGAAATTGAGAGTTTTGAAGCTAAGGGAGCAGTCTTGGCAGGACTTGGTCCTCGCATTCTAAGAGCAGAAACAGCACCGCTTTACGCCTTATCAGCCCTTAGTGTTTTATTAGAATTAGAGAAATAAGAGGAAGAAAATGGAACAAAAACACCGTTCAGAATTTCCAGAGAAGGAACTCTGGGACTTAACAGCCCTATACCAAGACCGCGAGGATTTCTTGCGTGCAATCGAGAAAGCTCGTGAAGACATCAACCAATTTAGCCGTGACTATAAGGGGAATCTTCATACTTTTGAGGATTTTGAAAAGGCCTTTGCGGAATTGGAGCAAATCTACATTCAGATGAGCCATATTGGCAACTATGGATTTATGCCTCAGACGACAGATTATAGCAATGACGAATTTGCCAACATTGCTCAAGCTGGGATGGAATTTGAAACAGATGCCAGCGTAGCCTTGACCTTTTTTGACGATGCCTTGGTGGAAGCTGATGAGGAAGTCTTGGACCGTTTGGGTAAATTGCCACATTTAACGGCTGCCATTCGTCAGGCCAAAATCAAAAAAGCCCACTATCTAGGAGCTGATGTGGAGAAGGCCTTGACCAATCTGGGTGAAGTTTTCTATAGTCCACAGGACATTTATACTAAGATGCGAGCTGGGGATTTCGAAATGGCTGACTTTGAAGCCCATGGCAAGACCTACAAAAATAGCTTTGTTACCTATGAGAACTTCTACCAAAACCATGAGAACGCTGAGGTTCGTGAGAAATCCTTTCGTTCCTTTTCAGAAGGACTGCGTAAGCACCAAAATACGGCTGCAGCAGCCTATTTAGCCCAAGTCAAGTCTGAAAAACTCTTGGCAGATATGAAGGGATACGACTCTGTCTTTGATTATCTTCTGGCTGAGCAAGAAGTGGACCGTGCCATGTTTGACCGTCAGATTGACCTCATCATGAAGGATTTTGCACCCGTTGCTCAGAGATACCTCAAGCATGTTGCCAAGGTAAATGGTCTTGAAAAGATGACCTTTGCAGACTGGAAATTGGACTTGGACAGCGTCCTGAATCCTCAAGTGACTATTGACGATGCCTATGATTTGGTCATGAAGTCGGTAGAACCTTTGGGGCAAGAATATTGTCAGGAAGTTGCTCGTTATCAAGAAGAGCGCTGGGTGGACTTTGCTGCCAATAGTGGCAAGGATTCTGGTGGCTATGCAGCGGACCCATATCGCGTTCATCCATATGTCCTCATGAGCTGGACAGGCCGTTTGAGCGATGTCTATACCTTGATTCATGAAATCGGGCATTCTGGTCAATTCATCTTTTCAGATAATCATCAAAGCTACTTTAATGCCCACATGTCGACCTACTATGTTGAAGCGCCGTCAACCTTCAATGAATTGCTCCTCAGTGACTACTTGGAGCACCAGTCTGACGACTCTCGTCAAAAACGTTTTGCCCTTGCTCACCGCTTGACAGACACCTACTTCCATAATTTTATTACCCACCTCTTGGAAGCAGCCTTCCAGCGTAAGGTGTATACATTGATTGAAGAAGGGAAGACCTTTGGAGCAAGTAAGCTCAACAGCATTATGAAGGAAGTTTTGACGGATTTCTGGGGAGATGCCATTGAAATCGACGATGATGCAGCTTTGATTTGGATGCGCCAAGCTCATTATTACATGGGCTTGTATAGTTACACTTACTCAGCAGGACTAGTCATCTCGACTGCAGGTTACCTCCATCTTAAAAACTCAGAAACTGGAGCTGAGGACTGGCTCAATCTCCTCAAATCAGGTGGTAGCAAGACACCGCTTGAGTCAGCCATGATTATCGGAGCCGATATTTCAACAGACAAACCACTCCGTGATACCATTCAATTCTTGTCAGACACGGTTGACCAGATTATCGCCTACAGTGCCCAGTTGGGAGAGTAAAGGAATTTAGGATAACGATATGAACAGAATTAAAAAATGGCTGGAGCAGGATTCACAAAGAATACGTTTTATCAAAATTGGTCTAGTTTTATTGGGAATCATTTTATTGATTGCTTTGCCTACTCTCTATCTAGTTTTGAGTGGAGTTGGTATTTGGTATTTTGTAAAGAAAGCACCAGATATTCGAAAAAGAAATTTAATGATAGGGCTTTTCATTGTTAGTTTTGTTGCAGTTGTTCTTCAAACCCCAACAGTCACAAAGAAAACTTCATCTTCTCAGTCAGAAACTAAGCAGACTATGACATCTACTGCTTCTACATCTTCAACGGCGGATACTTCATCTAGCATAGAGGAGGCGAAACGAATTGAAGATGAGAAAAAAGCTAAAGAAAAAGCAGAAGAAGAGAGAATTGCCAAAGAAAAGGCCGCAAATGAGTTGCAAGAAAAAGGTGAAGACTTAGTCAAACAATTGGAAGAAAGTCAAGATCCGAGTCAAGTGAAGTCTGCCAAAGAAACAGTTAATCAGATTGAAAATAACGATAAAAAGGCAGAATTGCTCGACAGGATAGGTGCAGTTGAGTCATTAATTTCTCAAAAAGAAGAAGAGAAAAGAAATGCACGTGAAGCTGAAACTAAAGCCCAACAGCAAGATAGAATTGTCTATGTTGCAAACCATGGAAAATCAAAAGTTTATTGGTATAGTAAGGATAGAATGCCTTCAAAAACTATTAAATCTAATGTTGTCGAGATGACAGAGGCCGATGCAATTGCTGCAGGAAAAACTCTATCTAAAAAAGAATAAGATAGAAAGTTATCTTGGGCTGGCCTTTTGAACAGTTGCTAGAAATGTAGAGGTATTGACCATGTATCAAGAGTTACTTAGAAAAATAGCAGAAGAAAAACTAAGTTATCATGATGAAGAAATCCAATGGTTGCTTGATCACTTGGGAGATTCTTCTCCAGAAATTCGTGATGACCTTGTTTTTACAAGCTTTGCTAGAGGGATTCAGGAAGAACTATTTACACAGGAACAATTTCACTTCATTGCTGATGTGGTCTCAGCTGATGGAGGACTAGACAAAGAGATTGATAAGGTAGGCTTGTCAACCCTTGAACGTTCTTTTAGGGCGCTTATTTATGCAAATCTCTTGTCTGCAGATGCCAACCAGCAATCGATTTTCTATCAGAGATTAAAATCAGAAATTCGTAATGTCCTTTTAAATCAAGGTTTGTATTATCTTTCAAAAGAAAAGGATACAACAGGTTTTTCAAGTCAGTATGGTTGGGTTCACACTTTTGCACATGGAGCCGATTTACTGACAGAGGTGGTTTGTCATCCAGACTTTCCTAAAAACAGAGTTCATGAAGTATTTGACATACTTGGTCCATTATTTAAAAGAATTCCCATTCGTTTTACAGATGATGAAGATTGGCGTTTAGCAAGAGTGATCTATGAACCTATTTTACAAGGGAAGTTGGAGCAAGAGAAAGTAGCTTCTTGGATAAAAACTGTTGATTTTCCGATAGAAGAAAGGGAGGATTTTTACAAATTTTCCAACTTCAGATCCTGTCTGTTGGAAGTCTATGTCCAACTTGACCAGAGAAATAGTTTACAAGATGACTTGAAAGAAGCTATCCAGTCTTTTCAATGCTAGGGATAAGCTAATAGTACTTATTGAAAGAGTTTCTATTGTATCCTCCTAACTAATAATGAAAACTAACAAAAGAGGTTGAATCATTTTCCAACCTCTTTTTGTGTATCTTAATGGAATTGCATACCACCATCAACGATAATGGTTTGTCCTGTAATGTAGTTTGAATCTGGTCCTGCAAGGAAGCTGACGGCAGCAGCCACATCTTCTGGTTCAGATAGACGTTTTAGAGTAATATCTTTTGCAAATGTCTGCATACCCCATTCGTCATCTTTTCCTGCATTTTTACCAACTTCATGAGCGATGTCGTACATCATTGGTGTTTTCACAATACCTGGTGCGTAGGCGTTAACAGTGATGCCTGAGTCTGCTAAATCACGTGCTAATGTTTGCGTAATTCCGCGAACAGCAAATTTGGTTCCACCATAAACAGTTAGATTTGGATTACCGACTACACCAGCTTGAGAGGTTGCGTTGATAATTTTACCTCCGTGGCCAAGTGCTTTAAATTGTGCTTGTGCAGCTTGTGAACCCCAAATGACACCACCAACGTTGATACCGAAAGTGCGTGTAAATTGTTCCTCAGTAATTGTATCAAGAGGAGTAGTGGGAGCAACACCAGCGTTATTTACGACAACATTCAAATCGCCAAAATGGTCAACAACCTTTTGAAATGCTTGTGCAACTTCTGCCTGTTTCGAAACATCGGCCACGACAGCAAAGGCATTTTCAGCTGATAATTCGGCAACAGCTTTTTCAGCTGTTTCGGGATTGTAGTCTAAGACTCCTACCTTAAAGCCATCTTGAACCAATCGTTTTGCGATTGCAAAACCGATTCCTTGACCTGCACCTGTGACAATAGCAACTTTAGACATATGATTCCTCCTTGGTATCCACGATACCATTTAAACGTTCATAAAAGAACAGCAAAGTTGTAAAAATTAGTTCAAATTAGGGACTGAATAACTAATTAGAACTATATTGACATTATATAACTTTAGAAAAAATGTTTCAAATAAATGCTACCGTTTTTATAGAATTCTATCCTGAAAATTTCCAATCAATTTTCTTGAAACCTTTTCCCTCTTTTGATAGACTAGTATCTAGTTTTTGAAAAAAGGAGAAAGAGAATGAAAAAATTTGTCGCTGAGTTAATCGGTACGTTCATGCTTGTGTTCGTTGGGACAGGGGCTGTTGTTTTTGGAAATGGTCTTGATGGCCTTGGTCACCTTGGAATCGCCTTTGCCTTTGGTTTGGCAATCGTGGTGGCAGCCTACTCAATCGGAACTGTTTCAGGTGCTCACTTGAACCCGGCTGTTTCGATTGCTATGTTTGTTAACAAACGTTTGTCATCAAAAGACCTTGTCAACTACATCCTTGGTCAGGTTGTTGGAGCTTTTATTGCTTCTGGCGCTGTCTTCTTCCTCTTGGCTAACTCAGGTATGTCAACTGCTAGTCTTGGTGAAAATGCCTTGGCAAACGGTGTCACTGTCTTTGGTGGGTTCTTGTTTGAAGTCATTGCAACCTTCTTGTTTGTTTTGGTTATCATGACTGTTACTTCAGAAAGCAAGGGAAATGGCGCGATTGCTGGTTTGGTAATTGGTTTGTCCTTGATGGCGATGATTCTTGTGGGGTTGAACATTACTGGACTTTCAGTAAACCCAGCTCGTAGCTTGGCACCAGCTGTCTTGGTAGGTGGTGCAGCCCTTCAACAAGTATGGATTTTCATCCTTGCACCAATCGCTGGTGGAGTTCTTGCAGCCCTCGTTGCAAAAAACTTCCTTGGAACAGAAGAATAATTGAAAAACAAAAAGCCTTGCTCCTCATCTAGAGGAACAGGGCTTTTTCGTATGATACTCTTCGAAAATCTCTTCAAACCACGTCAGCTTCCATCTGCAACCTCAAAACCATGTTTNNCAACCTCAAAGCAGTGATTTGAGCAACTTGCGGCTAGCTTCCTAGTTTGATTTTTGATTTTCATTGAGTATGAGTTTAACGATTGTCAATTTTCTCTGGATAAAGGTCGTGTTGGAAGAGGCGTTGTTCTGCCAAGCCTTCATACTTAGTTCCTAGCTTACCGTAGTTGTAGTAGGGGTCTATTGAAATGCCGCCGCGTGGAGTGAATTTTCCCCAAACCTCCAAATAGCGAGGGTCTAGCAAGTTGACCAAGTCTTTCCCGATGGTGTTGATACAGTTTTCGTGGAAATCTCCGTGGTTTCGGTAGCTAAAGAGGTAGAGTTTGAGGGATTTTGACTCGACACAGAGCTTATCAGGGATGTAGGAAATATAAATAGTTGCAAAGTCTGGCTGAGCGGTAATAGGGCAAAGTGAGGTAAATTCAGGACAGTTGAATTTAATAAAATAGTCATTCTCCACATGACGATTGTCAAAAGATTCGAGGACATCTGGTTGATAGTCAAAGATATAGTTGGTTTCTTTGTTGCCCAGTAGGCTTAGGTTTTTCATTTCTTCTTGTTGTGACATGATTTTTTCTTTCTAATCTTAAACACCACGTTGATTATCGTAGAGGAGGGTATGCAGTTGAGGAAGGACGCGGACATTGCCCCAGCTGTCGTCAGCAGCGATGCGTTCCCAGAGTTCTTTGAGGCGGTCCAGTTGGTCTTGGATAATATTGCCTGTGGCCTTGGGCTCAGGATTTCCAGCCGATAAAAAGAGAACATCTGGTTGGTAGCGTTCTTGTATGCCTCTGGCAAAGGCCAAATCTGCATCGTCAAAGACAGGAATTTTAAAGGTGACCTTGGCTGGATCCAGTTGGGAAACGATAAAGTCCAAGGTCTCAAAGTTGACTTCCATCTTGGATGAAGGAGGTTTGGGACTCAGGGTGACTTGGTCAATATCTTTTAACCAATTTTGCCAGCGAGAGCCTTGAGTCTCGACAGCAAGGGTGACACCGCGTTCCTTGAGCTTGGTGACGAGTTCAGCCATGTTGGCTGCTAGGATAGCAGGATTTCCCCCAGATAGGGTTACATAGTCGTAGCTCCCCAATTTATCCAACTCAGCAATGACCTCGTCAGCTGTCATACGAGTCGGTTTTTCAGAGCCATCCCATGTAAAGGCAGAATCGCACCAGTCGCAGTGGTAGTCGCAACCAGCAGTGCGGACAAACATGGTTTTCTGCCCGATAGCACGACCTTCACCTTGAAAAGTTGGGCCAAAAATTTCCAGAACTGGTAGTTTGAGGACACGTTCCCTAGTCATCTAACCACTCCCGTCTAAACTCCGCAAAGGCAGTCGGAGTCTCATAGAGGCGAACGTATTCCAAACGGAGACCGCGCTCGTCTGGCAACTCTTGACTCATGGTTTGGAAAATCCAGTAAACCATATTTTCAGCAGTCGTGTTCATATAGGGAAGAGTTTCATTGAGATAGCGATGGTCCAGGTGGGGCTCTAAGTAGTTCTTGTAGATCGCTTTGATGTCTCCGAAATCGTAGGTCATGCCACGTTCATCTAAAAATCCACTGACAGCAATCTGCAAATGATAGGTGTGGCCGTGCAGGGACTTACATTTTCCCTCATAGTGAAAGAGGTGGTGGGCAGCATCGAAGGTAAACTCTTTTGATACCAAGGTTCTGTGAGGATTGTAGACCAGAGACTCCCCAGTTTCCTGTTTGATTTCTTTGGGTGCAAAAAACATTAGTCCTTTCCTTTCTGTGAGAGATAAACATCTAGACCATGTTGACGTAGGTGGCAGGCTGGGCAATCTCCACAGCCACTCCCTATAATTCCGTTGTAGCAGGTTAAGGTCTTTTCACGAACATAGTCAAAGGCACCGAGTTTGTCAGCTAATTCCCAAGTTTCAGCCTTGTCCAGCCACATGAGAGGTGTTTGGATAACAAAGTCGTAATCCATGGCAAGGTTGAGGGTGACATTGAGGGATTTGACAAAGGCATCCCGACAGTCAGGGTAGCCTGAGAAGTCTGTCTCGCAGACACCTGTCACGATGTCTTTAATGCCCCGTTGCTTGGCAAGAACTGCCGCAAAAGATAGAAAGAGGTGGTTGCGACCGTCAACAAAGGTATTGGGAACCTCTCCCTCTTTTTGCTCAATTTCCAGATCAGAAGTCAAGGCATTTTCAGTGATTTGTCCCAGCAGAGACATATCTAGGATATGATGACGGATCCCCTGTTCCTTAGCGATTTCTTGGGCAACTTGAATTTCGAAATGGTGACGTTGACCGTAGGCAAAGGTAACGGTTTCGACCGTTTCATAGTGTTCTTTAGCCCAAAAGAGGCAGGTTGTAGAATCTTGACCGCCACTAAAGACGACCAAGGCTGATTGACGTTTCATAGTACTCCTTCCAAAATGGGAAATGTTCAGAGCACGCAAAAAGCTCCCATGAGGGAGCTAAAAAATACCAAGTCAAGGTTTTTTTTAGCGATGGCGTGTCCCAAACATCGTAATATTCTATCTACAGTCTAGCATATTTTTTGAAAAATGGCAAAGGGCAAGAAAAAAGAGACCAAAGAAAGTACTTGGTCTCTAGTGCGATTAGCTCAATTCAGCAACGATGGCCTTGATTTGGTCTGCTGTGTGAACACCAGCAACTTGTTTGACAACTTGGCCGTCTTTTTTGAAGAGAAGAGTTGGGATAGACATGATTCCAAAAGCACGAGCTGTGTTTGGATTTTCATCAACGTCCATTTTAACGATTTTCAAAACATCTTCTGAAAGTTCTTCAGACAATTTGTCCAAGATTGGCCCTTGCATACGACATGGACCACACCAAGTTGCCCAGAAGTCTACCAAGACCAAACCGTCTTTTGTTTCTTGTTCGAATGTTGCATCTGTAATTGCTTTTGCCATTGTATTTCTCCTTTTTTTAGTTATATTGGCTTAAATCTTGTTTCTTGAGATAGAAGAAGATATCTCCATAAGTCCCATGGTAGTCCAAATCATGACCGTTATAGGTTAATTTTTGGACAGGGTAGTAGTCTGCGACGCCGATAAGGCAAGCTTGTTGCGAACGATCAAAGTCTTCATAAGACTCGAAAGTCACAGTTCTTTCGTTCTTGCTGGCATCTAAATAGGTGATTTCAATCATGTTTAAAACTCCTTTGTTTGATGATGACTTTATTTTACTCCTTGTAAAAGAGAATGTCAAGAAAAATGATTGCGCACGCAACTTTTTCTAAAATCATCTTAAATCAAGAAATCCAAACCAGTTTCCAAGCTTGCTTCGACAGCCTTTTGTAGAGAGGTCAGTGTCTTTTGCCCATCACTTGTCAGGCAGATAAAACTAGAGCGTCGATCTTGATGGCAACACATGCGACTGAGTAGACCGCAATTTTTGGCTTCCAAGCGAGCCACCATCCGAGAAACAGCGCTTGGGCTCAGATGAAGCTTATCTGGCAGGTCAATCTGGCGTAGAGATTTTTCTTGAGCCAAGTCCAGATAGTAGAGCAGGTAGAACTCTTTCAAGGTCAGGCTTTGCTCGCTCTGCTGGGCAATTGTCTCTTCCAAGAGAGTTTCAATTTCTTTCTGACGACGATTGAAGTCAAACCATTTTTCCAAATAGGTCATAGTATATCCTTTCTTTTTAGAGTTGTAAATAGAAGAAAGTCCATTCACGGACAGTCTCTGCATCACAAGATGATTGTGCATGCAATAATTATACTACTTTTCAAAAGAGCTAGCAAGTTCTGTTTTTTAGTGGTTTTCTTTTTTACTGTCCATATTTTTGGTAAAAATCAACTTTTACTTGGATGAAGGTTTTGGCTTCACGTAGGAGTTGAAGAAGGGTGGCACGGGTTTCAAATTCGTCTCTTGTCTTGGGCAGACTGCGGTTCCGGAAGACTTCCAGATAGCGTTCAATTTCATCTAGCAAATCAGAAGCAGGATTGGTCTGGCTTAGTTGACTAGCAATTTTTGAAAAGAGTTGGGCCAAAATCAGGCTTTCACTGGCAGCTAGGTGACAGGTGTTGATTTGGTGGGCCATATTTCGCAGGATACGACTTTGTCGCTGTCTCATCTCAAAGTAGTGGATATGGTAGTCGGTTTGGTGAAAGAGGTGGTCAGAGTGATCCAAATAGACCAGTCTGAGGGCTTCTTCTAAAAGTGTGTCTAATTCCTCTACCAACTGTGCTCGGTTGCGTCCATCCCCTCTGGATAAATAATATTTGAAACGCTGGAGGATATCTTTTAACTTTTCTTCCACCAGCGTGTGGTAGTGATGAATTTCCTCTTCTCGTGAAGGCATGTAGAGATTGACCAGTAAGGCAAATCCTGTACCGATTGCAAAGAGAAGGAGTTCATTGACTAGAAGGTCTGGAGAGGTTGATTTTTGCACCAAGAGATGGCTAACCAAAACGCTACTTGGTGTGATGCCAATTTCCCAGCCCATCTTGTAGGCTAGAGGCACATAGAAGGCAAGATAGAGGCCAAGGCTCCAGATATGAAATCCGCTCAAGTGAAAAGCTAGAACACCGATAGCCAGAGCTAGGAGCATGGAAAAGAGTCGATTGCGAGCCAGTTTTAAAGTACTTCTACGCGTATCAGATAGGCTCAAGAGAGCGATAATTCCGGCCGAAACTGCTGAGGAAAGATTGAGAAAATAAGCAAGCAGGCAGGCAAGGCAGGTAGCTAAGATGAGCTTGGTCGTACGTTGGCTAATAGACATAAGAATTTCCTGATAATACTCAATGAAAATCAAAGAGCAAACTAGGAAGCTAGCCGTAGGCAGTACTTGAGTACGGCAAGGCGAAGCTGACGTGGTTTGAATTTGATTTTCGAAGAGTATAAGTTAGAATAAAAGAGCAAAAGACAAAACCTGAGCAGGCTTGCCTTTATGAGTTATTTTTTACGGGCTGCTGCGTATTCGGCAACGGCGGTAAAGAGAACATCTGTAGAAGAGTTAAGGGCTGTTTCACATGAGTCTTGGATGACCCCAATCACAAATCCAACCCCAACAACTTGCATGGCAATATCGTTAGAAATACCGAAAAGGCTACAAGCAACTGGGATAAGAAGGAGGGAACCTCCAGCAATACCAGAAGCACCACAGGCTGAGATAGCTGCTACCACACTGAGGACAAAGGCTGTGGCAAAGTCAACAGGAATTCCAAGAGTATTAACTGCAGCAAGGGTCAAAACGTTAATGGTAATCGCTGCCCCTGCCATGTTGATAGTAGAACCAAGTGGGATAGAAACAGAATAGGTATCTGGGTTGAGTCCAAGGTCATGGCAGAGTTTCATATTGACAGGAATGTTAGCCGCAGAACTACGAGTGAAAAAGGCTGTCACACCGCTGACACGGAGGCAGTTCCAAACTAGAGGGTAAGGATTGCGTCTCATAAAGAAGAAGGCAATCAAAGGGTTGACCACAAGGGCGACAAAAAGCATAGTCGTTACTAATAGAACCAATAAAATACCGTAGTTGGCAAGGCTTCCGATTCCCTTGTCAGAAATGGTTTTAAAAACAAGACCAAGGATTCCAAATGGAGCCAGATTGATGATCCATTCGACAATTTTAGAAGTCACGTCAGCGATAGTTTTTAGTAATTCTTTACTATTTTTGCTGGCCTCTCTCATAGCAATTCCAAAAATGACTGCCCAAGATAGTATACCGATGTAGTTGGCAGTAAGCAGGGCGTTGACTGGGTTGTCAACCAGTTTGAGCAAGAGGTTGCTGAGGACCTGCCCAATCCCATCTGGTGGTGCAATTTCAGTATTGGCACTATTTAGGGTAATTTCAATAGGGACGATGAAACTAGCTACAACAGCTACAAGAGCAGCAGCAAAAGTTCCTAGGATATACAAGAAAACAACAGTTTTCATATTGCTATCTTGCCCCTTTTGATGTTGGGAAAGGGCATTGGCAACGAGGGCAAAGACTAGGATAGGAGCAACAGCTTTTAGACCTCCGACGAATAAATCCCCGAGTAGACCAATTCCTGAGAGATTAGGAAGGGTCAGTCCTAGGATTCCCCCACAAAGCATACCAATCAAGATACGCTTGACAAGGCTTGCCTTGTTCCAAGCATGAATGATTCTTTTCATAATAATCTCCTTTTTGTGTAGTGATTATGATTATAGTATAAATAATAGACAAAATCAAGAATTTTCTGTCTATTTTTTGAATATTTATGGAGAATGAGACTGATGAAAATATGGTATAATGAAATAAAGGAGTTTTATATGCAAAAATTTATTCAAGCTTATATTGAAAAGCTAGATGTGACAACCATTATCGAGAATATTCTAACCAAGGTCATTTCTCTTTTACTGCTTTTGATTGTATTTTATATTGCTAAAAAAATGCTTCATACTATGGTGCAGAGAATTGTCAAACCTTCTCTAAAAATGTCTCATCATGATGTCGGACGCCAAAAGACTATTGCGCGTTTACTAGAAAATGTGTTTAATTATACGCTATATTTCTTTTTACTCTACTGTATTTTATCGATTTTAGGCTTACCTGTATCTAGTTTGTTGGCTGGGGCTGGAATCGCTGGGGTGGCGATTGGGATGGGAGCCCAAGGCTTTCTATCTGATGTCATCAATGGCTTTTTCATCCTCTTTGAACGTCAACTGGATGTGGGAGATGAGGTCGTTCTGACAAATGGCCCCATTACTGTATCGGGCAAGGTCGTCAGCGTGGGAATTCGTACGACCCAGCTTCGTAGTGAGGAGCAAGCCCTTCACTTTGTCCCTAACCGAAATATCACGGTTGTTAGCAATTTCTCACGCACAGACTAGACCTGTTATTTTAAGTAATTTGTGGTACAATAGAAAGAGTTTAATAAAGGAGAAAAAAAGATGGTTTTAGAAAAGCAGTTGGGCAATGGTTGTATTTGGATAGACCTTGATGTGGATAAGATTAAAAATATGGAAGATCTTTCTGACATCTATGGATTGGACAAGGAAACCATTGAGTATGCTCTGGATAGAAATGAACGAGCTCATATGGATTATAACCGTGAAACGGAGACGGTAACCTTTATTTATAATGTTCTTGATTTAGAAAAAGACAAAGAATATTATGAAGCGATTCCCATGACCTTTATCGTCGAAAGACAACGAATGATTACCATCAGCAACCATAAGAATGCTTATGTCATTGATCAGATGTCAGCTTATCTGGATAGCCATGAGTCGCTTTCTATTTACAAGTTTCTCTTTGCTGGTTTAGAGATTATCAGTAACGCTTATTATCCTGTCATTGAAGAGATGGATAAAAGTAAGGACGAAATTAGTGCCTTGCTACGTCAAACTACAACAAAGAAAAATCTCTTCGCTCTCTCTGACTTGGAGACTGGTATGGTTTACTTGACAGCAGCAGCAAAACAAAATCGACTCCTCTTGGAACATATCCAGGGCCATGCTCTTTATCGGAGATTTAATGATGTCGAACGAGAGCAGTTTGATGATGCCATGATTGAAGCCCATCAGTTGGTGTCTATGACAGACTTGATTTCTCAAGTCTTGCAACAACTCTCAGCTTCTTACAACAACATCCTAAACAATAACTTGAATGATAGTTTGTCAATTTTGACTATTATCTCCGTCTTACTAGCAGTACTTGCGGTTATTACAGGTTTCTTCGGAATGAATGTTCCTCTACCATTTACAGAAGAGCCAAATGCTTGGATTTATATCTTAATGGCTAGCTTGATTTTATGGGCAGCCTTATCTCAATGGATGAAGAAAATTACTAGAAATTAAAAAGAAAAGGAGCCAGAATGGCGATTGAAAACTACATGCCAGATTTTGCTGTGGAAGCAGTTTATGATCTGACAGTTCCAAGCCTGCAGGCGCAGGGAATCAAGGCTGTTTTGGTCGATTTGGACAATACCCTCATTGCTTGGAACAACCCTGATGGGACGCCAGAGATGAAACAATGGCTACATGATCTTCGGGACGCGGGCATTCGCATTATCGTAGTCTCAAATAACACTAAGAAACGCGTCCAAAGAGCAGTTGAGAAGTTTGGGATTGATTACATTTATTGGGCCTTGAAGCCCTTCACATTTGGGATTGATCGTGCTATGAAGGAATTCCACTATGAGAAAAGTGAAGTGGTCATGGTCGGCGACCAGCTTATGACCGATATTCGAGCAGCCCACCGTGCTGGTATTCGCTCGATTTTAGTCAAACCCTTGGTCCAACATGACTCAATCAAAACGCAGATTAACCGAGCTCGTGAGCGCCGTGTTATGAAGCAAATAACGGAAAAGTACGGACCGATTACATATAAAAAAGGAATTTAACTATGGAAGAAATTCTCTGTATTGGTTGTGGAGCAACCATTCAGACGACAGATAAGGTTGGTCTTGGATTTACCCCCCAGTCGGCACTTGAAAAAGGTTTGGAGACAGGTGAAGTCTATTGCCAACGTTGTTTCCGTCTCCGCCACTACAATGAAATCACGGATGTCCAGTTGACAGACGATGATTTCCTCAAGCTCTTACACGAGGTGGGAGACAGTGATGCCTTAGTGGTTAATGTCATTGATATCTTTGATTTTAATGGCTCTGTCATCCCAGGCTTGCCACGTTTTGTATCAGGCAATGATGTCCTCTTGGTCGGAAATAAAAAAGATATCCTACCTAAGTCAGTTAAACCGGGCAAGATTAGCCAGTGGCTCATGGAGCGTGCCCACGAAGAAGGACTTCGTCCAGTCGATGTTGTCCTAACTTCAGCACAAAACAAACATGCCATTAAGGAAGTCATTGACAAAATCGAGCATTACCGTAAGGGCCGCGATGTTTATGTTGTTGGGGTAACAAATGTTGGAAAATCAACTCTTATCAATGCTATTATCCAAGAAATCACGGGTGACCAGAATGTCATTACGACTTCACGCTTCCCGGGGACAACTTTGGACAAAATCGAGATTCCGCTTGATGATGGTTCTTATATCTACGATACACCGGGAATCATCCACCGTCACCAAATGGCTCATTACTTGACGGCTAAAAACCTCAAGTATGTCAGCCCCAAAAAGGAAATCAAGCCTAAAACCTATCAGCTCAATCCTGAACAAACCCTGTTTTTAGGCGGTCTAGGACGCTTTGACTTCATTGCGGGTGAAAAGCAAGGATTCACAGCCTTCTTTGATAATGAACTCAAACTACACCGTACCAAACTAGAAGGCGCTAGTGCTTTCTATGACAAGCACGTCGGAACCCTTCTGACACCACCAAATAGCAAGGAAAAAGAAGATTTTCCAAAATTAGTTCAACATGTCTTTAATATCAAGGAAAAGACAGACCTAGTCATCTCAGGCCTAGGCTGGATCCGCGTAACAGGCACCGCCAAAGTCGCCGTCTGGGGACCAGAAGGCGTTGCCGTCGTCACACGAAAAGCCATTATTTAAACCAAAATCGCTGAGCGAACAAAGTGAGCTCATATAGCGATAGTTATTGCCGTGGTGTGATTGCCAATCTGTAGATTGGCAAGGGGCACAATTGAGACCAAGGCTCAATTGTGAGGTCAGGAAATCCATTTTTCAAAGATGGGATCTTTGGGAAATTAGTTCCGACCGTCCCTCACCACCTAAAATAACTATCAAAAAAACAAGGAAGAAATTATGTCATTAACATCAAAACAACGTGCCTTCCTCAACAGCCAGGCACACACTCTCAAACCCATCATCCAAATCGGGAAAAATGGTCTCAACGACCAAATCAAAACCAGCGTTCGTCAAGCTCTTGACGCCCGCGAATTGATTAAGGTAACTCTCTTGCAAAATACAGATGAAAATATCCACGAAGTCGCTGAAATCTTGGAAGAAGAAATCGGTGTGGATACAGTCCAAAAAATTGGACGCATCTTGATTTTATTTAAACAATCTAGCAAGAAAGAAAATCGCAAGATTTCTAAAAAAGTCAAAGAAATCTAAAAACCTACTCCAAATAACTGTTTTTACAGAGAAATAAAGGAGACTAGCCTATGGCAATTGAACTATTAACTCCCTTTACCAAGGTAGAGTTGGAGCCAGAAATCAAGGAGAAAAAACGCAAACAAGTCGGGATTTTAGGGGGCAATTTTAACCCCGTTCACAATGCCCATCTCATTGTTGCGGATCAAGTGCGCCAGCAGTTGGGACTAGATCAAGTTCTGCTTATGCCTGAATACCAACCTCCTCATGTAGATAAAAAGGAAACAATCCCTGAACACCATCGTCTCAAGATGCTTGAGTTGGCGATTGAGGGGATTGAAGGTCTGGACATTGAAACCATTGAGTTGGAGCGCAAGGGCATTTCCTATACCTACGACACCATGAAAATCTTGACAGAGCAACATCCAGATACGGATTATTACTTTATCATCGGTGCCGACATGGTGGACTATTTGCCTAAGTGGTATCGAATTGATGAACTGGTTGATATGGTTCAGTTTGTGGGAGTTCAGCGCCCACGCTATAAGGCTGGCACTTCCTATCCAGTTATCTGGGTGGATGTGCCTCTCATGGATATCTCATCTAGCATGGTGCGTGACTTCCTGGCCCAAGGTCGGAAACCCAACTTTCTCCTACCTCAGCCTGTGCTAGATTTCATCGAGAAGGAGGGGCTCTACTGATGGCCTATCAAGACTATATCAACTGCTCCCGTGAGGCTTTGTTAGAAAAAATGGCAGAGCTTCTACCTGAAAAACGCTTAACCCATTGTCTAGGTGTGGAGCGTGCAGCCATAGAACTGGCGGAGAGATTTGGAGTCGATGCCGAGAAAGCAGGCTTAGCAGGGCTCCTTCATGACTATGCTAAAAAGCTGTCAGATCAGGAATTTTTAGACTTGATTGACCGTTATCAGCTAGACCCTGACCTCAAAAACTGGGGCAATAATGTCTGGCATGGGCTGGTTGGTATCTACAAGATTCAAGAAGATTTGGATTTGCATGATACAGAAATCCTGCGAGCCATTGAAATCCATACAGTCGGTGCTGGTCAGATGACAGATTTAGATAAGGTCATCTATGTCGCAGACTATATCGAGCACAATCGAGCCTTTCCTGGAGTAGACCAGGCGCGTGAGATTGCAAGTCAATCGCTCAATAAGGCGGTGGCCTATGAAACAGCTCGTACCGTGGAGCATCTAGCTCATCAGGGATTTCCCATCTATCCCCAAACCCTTGAAACCTATAACGCCTTTGTGCACTATTTGAAAGAGGACTAAATGAAGACGGCTTTTATAATCATTGATGTTCAGAATATTTTAGTGGAAACCGGTTTTCAGACAAATAGTCTATTGGAAAAAATTTCTTATTTACAAAACCAGGCTAGAAGTAAGAATATCGAAATTATTTATGTTCAACATATTGAGAACGCTGAAGCTCAAACATCAGAAGATTGGCAGTTATCTGAGCTTTTAAACCGAAAACCTGATGAAAAGGTCTTTCAGAAGAAGTATAACAGTATTTTCAAAGAAACTGGTTTAAAAGAATATTTGGATAAACAGGGGATTGAAAAATTAGTTTTATGTGGTATGCAGACAGAATATTGTGTGGATACCTCTGTCAAGGTTGCTTTTGAATATGGCTATCAGCTTATTATTCCAGAAGGAACTTGCACAACGTTTGATGGGAAAGACATTCCAGCAGAAACGATAAATGAATTCTATGAGGGTATTTGGGAGGGGCGCTTTGCAGATGTCCTAGATTACAAACATATTTTCTAGAAAGAGGACTAAATGAACGAAAAAGAATTACTAGAACTAGTCGTGAAAGCGGCTGATGAGAAACGTGCGGAGGATATCCTTGCACTCGACGTACAAGATTTGACCAGCGTGACGGACTACTTTGTCATCACGAGCTCGATGAATAGCCGTCAGTTGGACGCTATTGCTGATAACATTCGTGAAAAAGTAGCCGAAGCTGGTGTTAAAGGCAGCCATGTCGAAGGCGATGCGGCAGGAGGCTGGGTCTTGCTAGACCTTGGTGGTGTCGTTGTGCATATCTTCTCAGAAGAAATGCGTGCCCACTATAACTTAGAAAAACTATGGCATGAGGCGAATTCAGTAGATATTTCAGAAGCTCTTGCTTAGAAGATGAACTCAGTTGTAGTCAACTGGGTTTCTTTGCTTATTTTAGAAAAATTGATAGAAAGGTAAAGAGCTAGTGGTGTTTGCCATTGAGGCTCTTGGTATCATGATTATGGCAACTTATGAAACCTTTGCGGCTGTTTACGATGTTGTGATGGATGATAGTTTATACGATAAATGGACGGATTTTTCGCTGCGTCATTTGCCTAAGACCAAGGAGAGAAAGAAACTCTTGGAACTGGCTTGTGGAACAGGAATTCAATCGGTGCGCTTCTCTCAGGCTGGTTTTGATGTGACTGGACTGGACTTGAGTGCTGATATGTTGAAAATTGCCGAAAAGAGAGCTGCTTCAGCCAAGCAAAAGATTGATTTCATTGAAGGAAATATGCTGGATTTGTCCAAGGCAGGTCAATATGATTTTGTCACTTGTTATTCGGACTCAATCTGCTACATGCAGGATGAAGTGGAAGTAGGGGACGTTTTTAAGGAAGTCTATAATGCTCTTAATGAAGACGGAGTTTTCATCTTTGACGTGCATTCGACTTACCAGACAGATGAAGTTTTTCCAGGCTATTCCTACCATGAAAATGCGGAAGATTTCGCTATGCTTTGGGACACCTATGAGGATTCAGCACCACATTCTATCGTACATGAGCTGACCTTCTTTATCAAGGAGGATGACGGTTCCTTTAGTCGTCACGATGAAGTGCATGAGGAGCGGACCTATGAGGTCTTGACCTATGATATTTTGTTGGAACAGGCTGGATTCAAGTCCTTCAAACTCTATGCGGACTTTGAGGACAAGGAGCCAACAGAAACTAGCACCCGTTGGTTTTTTGTGGCGCAGAAGTAGGAGATCACTATGACCATCACGGGTATTATCGCGGAGTTTAATCCTTTTCATAATGGACACAAATACCTGCTGGAACAGGCTGAAGGACTGAAAGTCGTGGCTATGTCTGGAAATTTCATGCAGAGAGGCGAGCCTGCTATTGTAGATAAGTGGACACGGACCCAGATGGCGCTGGAAAACGGAGCAGATCTGGTAGTGGAATTGCCCTTTTTAGTCAGTGTTCAGGCAGCTGATTTCTTCGGTCAAGGAGCTGTGGATATCTTGGCTCGCTTGGGCATTGATAATCTAGCTTTTGGGACAGAGGAAGTTCTGGATTACCAGGAAATCGCTGACTTATACACAGAGCAAGGTGCTGAGATGGAGAAATTTGTGGAAAATCTGCCTGATTCCCTTTCCTATCCCCAGAAAACCCAAGCCATGTGGAAGGAATTTGCTGGTCTTGATTTTTCAGGTAATACCCCCAATCATGTTCTTGCTCTCGCTTATGCCAAGGCGGTTGCGGGACGAAATATCAAGATGCATCCAATTCAACGTCAGGGGGCGGGTTACCATTCTGTGGATAAAGATGTGGACTTTGCCTCGGCTACAGCCCTCCGTCAGCACCAGAGAGATACAGATTTCTTAGAACGCTTTATGCCTTCTGTTGCTCTATTTGAGCAGGCTAATAAGGTGAGCTGGGAAGACTATTTTCCCTTGCTCCGCTATCAAATCTTATCAAATCTCGACCTAACCACCATCTATCAGGTCAATCAAGAAATGGCAGTGCGCATCAAGGATGCTATCAAGATAGCCCAATCTGTGGAAGACTTGGTTGAAGCGGTTGCGACCAAGCGTTACACCAAGGCGCGTGTCAGACGCCTCTTGACCTATATCTTGGTGCAAGCTAGAGAAGGTGACTTGCCAGAAGCCATTCATGTCCTTGGATTTACTGAAAAAGGCAGGCAACATCTCAAGTCTTTGAAAGGTCAGGTCAGTCTAGTCAGCCGAATTGGCAAAGAACCTTGGGATGTCATGACTCAAAAGTCAGACCAGATTTACCAACTAGGAAATCCAAGTATAGCAGACCAGAATTTTGGAAGAGTGCCGATAAGAATAGAAACAAACTAAGTCTACTGAAAGGTGGACTTTTTGAGATTTTTTACGAATAAATAGATAGAAAAGAAAATCTTGTACAAGTTCCTGACAATTTCTTTCTTTTTGTGTATAATAGTGGAAAAGAGGTAAAACGAGGTATGGTTATGGAAGCAGTTCTTTACTCAACATTCCGAAATCATTTAAAAGACTACATGAAGAAGGTCAATGATGAATTTGAGCCTTTAACGGTGGTTAACAAAAATCCAGATGAGGACATTGTAGTTCTTTCAAAGAGCGAATGGGACAGTATTCAGGAAACCCTGAGAATCGCTCAAAATAAGGAGTTATCAGACAAGGTTTTGCGAGGAATGGCTCAAGTCCGTGCTGGAAGCACTCAAGTCCATGTTATTGAGGAGTGAGGAATGCTGCTCAAGTTTACAGAAGATGCCTGGGTTGATTATTGCTACTGGCAAAATCAGGATAAGAAAACCCTAAAACGAATAAACAAACTAGTCAAGGATATTCAACGTGATCCCTTTACAGGAATAGGTAAGCCAGAACCACTCAAGTATGACTACCAAGGAGCCTGGTCACGTCGTATCGACGCAGAAAATCGCTTGATTTATATGATGGATGGAGATAGCGTGGCTTTCTTGTCCTTTAAAGATCATTACTAAGTCTACTGCGAAGTAGGCTTTTTATTTTTTAAATTTTTATTAGTAAGTTTAAGATAAAGTTTTTTGGAAAATGACAGAAGCCCTAGTACAAAAGACAAAAACTCAGTAAAGAAATTTAGTATATGAACTTCTATCTTTACCCTTGAATACGCTTTATAACTCGTATTTTGTGGTATAATGAAGAGAATTGTTAATAATAAAAACAGGGGAAGTAAATGTCTAATTTCAAAGAAAAATTACCACTATTCCAAGCAAATGACATCCAAATTTCTAATGATGTCAATACGGTTTGGTCTATCGCTAACACCCTTAGAGGAGCTTATCGAGCAGATAAGTATCGCGATGTCATCATTCCAATGTTTGTCCTGACTCGTTTAGAAGCTGCCTTGCTGCCAACCAAGGATCAGGTGGTAGCACAATACAAAGCAAATCCCAATACACCTGAGAAAGTGTTGGAGAAACTTTCAGGCTATCGTTACTACAATGTTAGTCCTTTTACGTTGGCAAATCTTCAAAACGATCCAAATGCAATCGAGGAGAATTTTCTAGCCTATCTGGATGGCTATTCCTATCGTGTCAAGGACATCATTGAAAACCTAAAATTTAAAGAGCAAGTCCGTACCCTAGCCCAGAGTGGTCGTCTTTTCACGGTTATTAAAAAGTTCTCTCAAATTGATTTGTCTCCAAGTTCAGTTGATTCTATGCGTATGGGATACATGTTTGAGGATATCATCCGCCGATTTTCTGAAAATGAGGAAGCGGGGTCTCACTATACCCCTCGTGAAGTTATCGCTCTGATGGTCAACCTACTCTTGATTGAGGCAGACGAAGAACTTTTTGTTGATAAAAAAGAGTTGAAAATACTAGACATGGCCGCTGGAACTGGGGGAATGCTGGCTACAGCTAAAAGCTATATCCGTCAGTTGAATACGGGAGCCACTGTCCGTCTCTTTGGTCAGGAAGTTTTGCCTGAAACCTTTGGGATTGGTCGTGCAGATATGCTAATTCGTCAGGAAGACTCTGATTATTTTGTGAAGGTGGATACCTTAAAAGATCCAGATCCTTTCCCAGATACTAAGATGAGCTTTGTCATCGCTAACCCTCCCTTTGGTCAAGCTTGGGGTGGTAAGGATGCGGATGATGGGGTTGAGGATGCAGTTAAGAAAGATCATCAACTCTTTGATAAAACAGAAGGTCGTCAAGGTCGTTTTGTTGCGACTCCAGGAACTGGAGATGCTCAACTACTCTTCCATCTTCATGCTCTTGCAAAATTAGAAGAAAATGGCCGTGCAGCCATCATTTCAAATGGGTCTCCCCTCTTTTCAGGTGGGACGTCATCGGGAGAAAGTCAGATTCGCCGTTATATCCTTGAGAATGATTTGCTAGAAGCTATAGTCGCCCTTCCAGGTCAATTTTTCTATAACACAGGAATTGGGATTTATATCTGGATTTATAATAAAAACAAGTCTCCTGAGCGCCAGAACAAGGTTCAGTTTATCGATGCGACGGAGGAGTTTATTCCTCTACGTAAATCTCTAGGTCAAAAACGCCGTGAGTTGTCCCAAGATAATATCCGTCAGATCCTTCACTGGTACGATGATTTTCAAGAAAATGACCATGTAAAAATCTTTGACAATCAAGAGTTTCTCTATCGAGAGTTTACAGTTATGCAACCTCTGCAACGTCGTGGCCATATAAGTGAAGAAACAATTGAGAAAGCGAAAAGTGTTCCTTTCCTAGCTAAACTATTTGATGAATACAAGTATCAAGAATTGCTAGAGATGGAACCACGTTCAGCCAAGGATGAGAAAAAATTACAGGATCTTGTAGCTGGTAAGATCAAGCAAGAAGCTATCCTGACAGCTCTTGCTAAGGGAAGCTCTGATAAGACCTATCCTAACTTTGAGAACTTTGCCCAAGTCATCAAGGACTTGCTGGGAGAGTTTAAGCTTACGCCTGCCAATGTCAATGCGCTAGCCTTAGCTATGAGTGAAATGGACAAAACAGCAGAAGTTATCCGAACCAAGAGGAAAGACAAGGCAAATGAGATTGCCGATGGGATTGTCTATGATAAGACCACCAAGGACAGTGAAATCGTTAAGCTGACAGAGGATGTGGAAACCTACTTTGCGCGTGAGGTCTATCCCCATGTACCTGACGCCCACTACTGGTTTGATGAGGAAAAGGGCTATGGAGCCGAGATTCCTTTTACCCGCTATTTCTATCACTACCAAGCACCAGAGAGTGCTGAGAAGTTATTGGCAGAGTTCTATGACTTGGAAGCAGAACTACAGACTCTCTTGGAGGAACTAAAACATGACTAGGATGAAAGAGAGTGGCATTGACTGGATCGGACAGATACCAGAAGAGTGGGAGATTTCTAAAATAAAATTCACAACACAGCTTAATGGTAGAATTGGTTGGCAAGGATTAACATCAGCTGAATATAAAGAAGAAGGACCATATTTAATTACTGGAACTGACTTTCACAATGGAACAATTAATTTTGAAACAGCTGTACATATTGATGAAAAACGTTGGTCAGAAGCTTCACAGATTCAAGTTGAAAATGGTGACTTACTAATTACGAAAGATGGTACGGTAGGTAAAGTAGCTATTATTTCAGGGCTTGATGATAAAGCTTCGTTAAATAGTGGTGTGTTAAGAATCCAAACAATTGATGAGATTGATAGAAAATTTTTATACTATGTTTTATTATCAGATGAATTTTGGATGTGGTTTAACTATACAAATTCAGGGGCTAGCACCATTTTACATTTGTATCAAAATGTATTTGATGAATTCACTTTTACATTTCCTCAAAAAAATGAACAACAAAAAATTGCTGATTTTCTAGATAAGAAAACCGCCCAGTTAGATAAAGCTAAAGCATTACTGGAGGAGCAGATTCAAAAGCTCAAAGATTACCGCTCTAGCTTGATTTATGAGACTGTCACAAAAGGACTGGATAAAACAGTCCCAATGAAAGATTCGAGTATCGACTGGATTGGAGAGGTGCCTGAAGGGTGGGGAGTGAAACGATTAAAATATTTGGTAGAAATTTCAACTGGAACAAGTAACACTCAAGATAGGACTGTAGAGAGCGAAGGATATCCTTTCTTTGTTAGATCTCAAAATGTTGAAAAACTTCCGACATATACTCATGATACAGAGGCTATTTTAACAGCTGGTGATGGGGTAGGAGTAGGGAAAGTTTTCCATTATTATAAGGGGAAATTTACTGCTCATCAAAGAGTGTATATTTTATCAAATTTTAAAAATATTGAAAGTAAATTTTTATTTTACTATGTATCAATTAATTTAAAAAATGAAGTATCATTAGGGGAAGCAAAATCAACTGTAGATTCTATACGAATGCCTATGTTATCGAATTTTATGGTATCAATACCTTCATCTACCGAACAACATAATATTTCTAATTATTTAGATTGTGAAATTAAGCGAATTCAGGCAATGATTGAAATCAAACAAAATCAAATTGAAAATATTGATAAACAACGACAAACTCTTATTTATGATTATGTGACAGGGAAGAGGAGGGTGTAATGGATACAGAAATAGGAGAATATAGTTATTCTATTCGATGGATTTTTGAGGATTCTAAAAAACATGAGTTAGATGCTAAGACACTATTAAAATCTGAACAAAATTTAGCTGATTTTTTATATGAAATAACCAATCAATTTGGTCTCTCAATTGAAATTAGAGCATTGGCGAGAGATAAAGGCAGTTTTAAATCGGAGTTTAAAATTTTATGGAAAAAGAATCTAGACAAAATTTTTATAGCTGGTATTACGTCTATTATTTCAATAAGTCTTACTGCTTTTTTTCAACAAGTTCAAGAACCTAAAAGTACAACGTTAGATCGTGAAAAATTAGTACTTGATTTACAAGAAAAAATAAATAAGGGAGATCTGACACTAGAGCAGGCAAAGATATACATTGAAGAATTTTCTAGCCTTGCTAAGTACAAAAATGCTTTTTTTAAAGCAAATAAAATTGATAAAGAGATTTCAGAAATCGAGATAACACAAGAAGGAAAAGTAACCAGTAATATAGGTAGTGGCGAATTTGATAATTACATTTCTAATAATCAGACTAGTGAGACAGTTATTTACGATGCTAAAGTTTATATTATATCTCCTGTGTTAGTAGCTGGTGTAACAGAAAAGTGGACAGGTGAGTATGAAGGGGATAAAATACGTTTTAGTGTCAAAGACAAGGACTTTTTAGAAAAATCACAAAACAAAGTTATTTCGTTCAACACAGGTTTTTTCATAAGATGTAAATTACGAAAGATTGATAAAAGTATTGCTGGTAAGGAGCAGTGTGCATGGGAAGTTCTGGAAGTTACTCATTATGCTGTAGATGATGAACATGTCGTCGAATTTGAACACCGTATAAAATCTAAGAATAAAGAAATTTCTGGTCAAATGACCTTATTTGACTGATAGAAATTTGATTGGAATGTATCGAATAATATAATTTTAAAATCAAGAAAGTGAGAAACTATGGCAAATTTGGGCTTAAAGGAGCGCTATGATTTCCAGCAGTGGATTATCAAAGACTTGAAAGAAAAAAATGGCTATATCCAGCGGGACGCTACTTGCTACGATCCTAGATTAGCCATGGATGTGGAACTCCTGTGGGATTTTCTGATGGAGACCCAGGAGGAGACCATGGACTATCTCCTTAAAAAACTGAGTAAGGAGACAATCGTCAATCTGATTAATAAAGAAATCGTCAAGGGTGGCTTTTTATTCGCCTTAAAAGAGGGAATCTTTATTGAAAATAAACAACTTCGTCTTCTTTATCGTAAACCTGCGACTAGTTTTAATGAAAAGACTGTTCAACAATACCAAGCCAATTGTCTATCTGTTATGGAAGAAGTGGTTTATGAGGAGAGCGACCGCATTGACCTTGTTATCTTTATCAATGGATTAGCACTATTTGCTATCGAACTTAAGTTTAATCCCAGTGGTCAGTCTGTACAGGATGCTATCAGGCAGCTCAAGGGACGCAATCCTAAGAATCGTCTTTTCCGTTTTGAACAGGGAGTCTTGGCTTCCTTTGCAGTGGATACCCTAGAAGTCTATATGACGACGCAATTGAAAGGACAAGAAACCTATTTTCTACCTTTTAATGTGGGGAAAGGGGAAGGTATTGAGATGGGAAGTGGCAACCCTCACAACCCTGATGGTGTCGATACAGACTACTTGTGGCTTGATGTCTTGACCAAGGATAGTATTCTCCAGTTAATAGAGAGTTTTATCTTTTTTGAGATGGATAAGCATAAAAAGAAGACCCTGATTTTCCCGAGATACCATCAGCGAAGAGCAGTTAGCCGTCTCCTAGAGGACATGAAAGTCAACCATACTGACAGTAATTATCTGATTCAGCATTCGGCTGGTTCTGGTAAAACCAATACCATAGCATGGTTGGCTCATAGTTTGGTATCGCTCCATGATGAACAAAATCAAAATATTGTGGATACTGTATTAATCGTTACAGACCGTATCGTAGTTGACCGTCAATTACAAGAAGCGGTCAAGGAAATCTCCCACAAGCCTGGAGTGGTCAAGGTAATGGGCGACAAAGAAACCTCCAGTGACTTAGCGGATGCGATTGCAGGAAATACAAAAATCATAGCTACGACTATTCATAAGTTTGCCCAAATCAACCAATCTAACTGGATGTCTGTAGGGAATACTGCGAAAAAGAAATTTGCCATCCTGATTGATGAAGCTCACAGTTCAACGACAGGATCCTATATGAGTTCGGTTAGTCAAGTCTTGACAGAAACAGATACAGAAGATGGAACTATCGATGAGATTCAAGAAGTAAGTGTTGCGGACGCTATCGAGAAGGAGATTGCTCGGACAGGTAAGCAGGACAATGTCTCAATCATTGCCTTCACTGCAACTCCCAAGGCGACAACTCTACAGCTATTTGGTACAACACAAGCAGATGGTTCTAAAGCTCCTTTTGATGTTTATAGTATGAAGCAAGCTATTGAGGAAGGTTTTATTCTAGATGTTTTAGATAACTATACGACTTATAAGACCTATTACAAGCTCAATAAAGCAGTCGAAGAAGATCCTGAGCTAAAAACGACTCTTGCCAAGCGTAAGATTGCAAAGTTTGTAGAATTATCTGATGAAAATATCAATCAAAAGGTTGAAATTATCATGGATCACTTTATCAGTCATGATATTATGGCTGAATTGGGTGGTCAAGGTAAGGCTATGATTGTGACTTCGGGTCGTGAGGCAGCAGTTAAGTATCAATTGGCCTTTCAAAAGTACTTCAAAGACCACAGTATCACCAGTATTGGAACCCTGATTGCCTTTTCTGGCAAGGTTGATTACCAAGGTAGTGAATATACTGAGTCGCAAATGAATCAGGTCAAGGAAGATTATTTGAAAGATCATTTTGATACGGAGGACTACCAAATCCTGATTGTGGCAAATAAGTATCAGACAGGGTTTGATCAACCAAAACTGGTTGCTATGTATGTGGATAAAAAGTTGCGAAGTGTTGCTGCGGTGCAAACATTGTCTCGTTTGAATCGTATCTATAGAGGCTACAACAAGAAGACCTTTATCCTTGATTTTAAAAATACTTATGACGATATTCGCTCAGCTTTTTCTCCCTACTACCGTGAGACTATTTTAGCAGATACAGTCACACCTAGCGATGTCTTGACCTTGGATCGGAAAATTGATGAGTATGGTATTTTGGACAGTGATGTTGTTCATGAGTTTAATCAATTCTTATACCAAGAAAAGAGAAACAGCAGAGAAAAACAAAAGATGGTTTCTCTGTTAAATCAAGGTTATGATAGAGTTAGACGGTTTGATGAGAAAGAACAACTTTCTATTCGAAAGGTTATTCGAGGTTTTCTTAGAATGTATACTTTCTTGATTCAGGCAACTGCTTATCAAAATGAAGTTCTGCACGAACGTTATAATTATCTGCAAAGCCTTGTCAAGATGATTGATGTTCGCATTGGAGGAAATGATTTTACAATAGCAGATAAGATCGTAGTGGACTATATGAAACATAAGCAAACAGGTTCTTTCAGGTCAGTTTCTGAATTGGAATATCATCCAGAGTTAATACTTACCAAGCCAAGTACTGGAGGTGTTACGACTGACCAGGAGAAGCGTTTATCTGAAATCTTAGATGAAATTAACGAACAGTTGGATTTGGATATTGATCACCAAGTCGGTCTAAGTGGAGCGGTATCCATTCGTGAATTGATGAAAAAGAATCCGAGACTAAAGCAATCTGCTCGTGTCAACTCCAGAGAAGACTTCGTTTTTGCTTTTGAAGAAGAGATTGACAATGCTCTCATAGAAGGATACTCTCAGAGTCAAGATTTATTTGGTGCTCTATTAAATAATGATTCTTTCAAGAAGAGATTAGCAGATATATTTATTGATGATGTGTTCAAAAGTTTGAAGGGATCCGAAGAAGTGTAATCCTAAAATTCAGACTAATTTCCCCAAAACATATTCTATTTTAGGTTTGTGAAAATCACTTTTTTATGGTAGAATGTAAAAGAATGTATGTCATTCGGAATAACAATAAAATGAGGTAAAAACATGGAAATCATGTCGCTTGCGATTGCTGTTTTTGCCGTCATCATTGGTTTAGTCATTGGATATGTCAGCATCTCAGCTAAGATGAAATCATCTCAGGAAGCTGCGGAGTTGATGCTTTTAAATGCTGAACAAGAAGCAACTAATTTACGTGGACAAGCTGAGCGTGAAGCGGATTTACTTGTTAATGAAGCTAAGCGTGAAAGCAAGTCTCTTAAAAAAGAAGCACTATTGGAGGCCAAAGAAGAAGCCAGAAAATACCGTGAAGAAGTGGACGCTGAATTCAAATCAGAACGTCAAGAACTCAAACAAATCGAAAGTCGTTTGACAGAGAGAGCTACTAGCCTTGACCGTAAGGACGACAATTTGACGAGTAAAGAACAAACACTTGAACAAAAAGAACAAAGTATTTCTGATAGAGCGAAAAACCTTGATGCGCGTGAAGAGCAATTAGAGGAAGTCGAAAGACAAAAAGAAGCAGAACTAGAGCGTATTGGTGCCCTGTCTCAGGCAGAAGCACGAGATATTATCTTGGCTCAGACAGAGGAGAACTTGACCAAGGAGATTGCCAGCCGTATTCGTGAAGCTGAGCAAGAGGTCAAGGAACGTTCTGACAAAATGGCCAAGGACATCCTGGTTCAAGCTATGCAACGTATTGCTGGTGAATATGTAGCGGAGTCAACAAACTCAACAGTTCATCTACCAGACGATACTATGAAGGGACGCATTATTGGTCGTGAAGGTCGTAACATTCGTACCTTTGAAAGTTTGACAGGGGTCGATGTGATTATCGACGATACACCAGAAGTGGTGACCTTGTCAGGATTTGACCCGATTCGTCGTGAGATTGCCCGTATGACTATGGAAATGTTGCTCAAAGATGGTCGTATCCACCCAGCTCGTATCGAAGAGTTGGTTGAGAGAAACCGTCAAGAGATCGACAATAAAATCCGTGAATACGGTGAGGCCGCTGCCTATGAGATTGGTGCGCCAAACCTTCATCCAGACTTGATGAAGATTATGGGTCGTTTGCAATTCCGCACTTCTTATGGACAAAATGTTTTGCGTCATTCGATTGAGGTTGCTAAGTTGGCTGGTATTATGGCCAGTGAGCTTGGTGAAAATGCGGCTCTTGCCCGTCGTGCTGGCTTCCTTCACGATATCGGGAAAGCCATTGACCGTGAGGTTGAAGGTAGCCACGTTGAAATCGGTATGGAGTTGGCTCGTAAGTATAAGGAACACCCAGTTGTGGTCAATACGATTGCTAGCCACCATGGCGATGTTGAAGCTGAGAGCGTGATTGCAGTGATCGTCGCTGCAGCAGATGCCTTGAGCGCAGCCCGTCCAGGTGCTCGTAGTGAGTCTCTTGAAAGCTACATCAAACGTCTTCATGATTTGGAAGAAATTGCTAACGGCTTTGAAGGAGTACAAACTAGCTTTGCCCTTCAAGCAGGACGTGAAATTCGTATCATGGTCAATCCAGGACAAATCAAGGACGACAAAGTCACAATCTTGGCTCACAAAGTTCGTGAGAAAATTGAAAACAATCTCGATTACCCAGGAAATATCAAGGTAACCGTGATTCGCGAGCTTCGTGCAGTAGATTATGCTAAATAAATAAGAAAGAGCAGTTGAAAAATTACTGCTTTTTTGTTACACTAGATAGAAAGACTGTAGAAGGATAGTTTGTGTAAAATGCTACTATCTGAAGGAAAATTTTATTTTATTTTTACAGACTGACTAAAAGGAGACACAATGGCAGACCGAGGCTTACTAATCGTTTTTTCTGGTCCTTCAGGGGTTGGAAAAGGAACGGTTAGAAGAGAGATTTTTGAGAGTTCTGAAAACCAATTTCAATACTCTGTATCGATGACGACACGCGCACAACGTCCTGGAGAAGTGGACGGTGTTGACTATTTCTTCCGTACTCGTGAAGAGTTTGAAGAGCTGATTCGTCAAGGACAGATGTTGGAATACGCAGAATATGTCGGCAACTACTATGGAACTCCTCTGACCTATGTCAATGAAACCTTGGACAAGGGAATCGATGTTTTCCTTGAAATTGAGGTTCAGGGCGCTCTTCAGGTCAAGAAAAAGGTTCCAGATGCTGTCTTTATCTTCCTGACACCACCAGATTTGGATGAATTGCAAGATCGTTTGGTAGGACGTGGAACAGACAGTGCAGAAGTAATTGCTCAGCGAATCGAAAAAGCCAAGGAAGAAATTGCCCTCATGCGTGAGTATGATTATGCGATCGTCAACGATCAGGTGCCCCTAGCTGCTGAGCGTGTCAAACGTGTGATCGAAGCAGAACACTTCCGTGTGGATCGTGTCATTGGTCACTATCAGGAGATGTTACCAAAATCTCCAACTACTCGATAAAATTTAGAAAATAGGTACAAGTAAATGATGTTAAAACCCTCTATTGATACCTTGCTCGACAAGGTTCCTTCAAAATATTCACTCGTAATCTTGGAAGCAAAACGTGCCCACGAATTGGAAGCAGGTGCGCCAGCAACTCAAGGTTTCAAGTCTGAAAAATCAACTCTTCGCGCTTTAGAAGAAATCGAATCAGGAAACGTTACAATTCACCCAGATCCAGAAGGAAAACGTGAAGCAGTGCGTCGCCGTATCGAAGAAGAAAAACGCCGCAAAGAAGAAGAAGAAAAGAAAATCAAAGAGCAAATCGCTAAAGAAAAAGAAGATGGTGAAAAGATTTAAGGTTGGGGGGACTCAATCTTATTTTTTCTATTGCAAGAATGTACTGACAAGGAGGAGGTGAGAAGATGACCCTAGCTAAGATTATCGTAGATGTGCCCTTGATGCAGACGGACCAGCCCTATAGTTACAGAATTCCTGAGGAATTTGAGGGAATGTTGGAAGTTGGAATGCGGGTACATGTGCCTTTTGGTAAGGGGAATCGCCTGATTCAAGGAATTGTTCTTGGTTTGAAGTCTCAATCAGAAGGAGAAGAGATAGAGCAAGATTTAAAAGATATTGCCGAGGTGCTGGATTTTTCTCCTGTTCTCACGCAAGAACAACTCTGGCTGGCTGAGGAGTTACGCAAGTCCGTCTTCTCTTACAAGATCTCCATCCTCAAGGCTATGTTACCGGGATTTCTGAACTCTAGCTATGACAAGATTCTCTATCCTATGGCAGGTCTGAGTCAGGAAGACCGAGAGCGCTTGTTTGGTTCAGAAGATTCGCTTGCCTTTTCTTCTCTGGATTTAGCTAAGCAAGCTGAAATGATGCGTTTGACTAGAAAAGGACTGCTTGGGCTAGAATATCAGGCAATTGATCAAAAGAAGGTCAAGACCCAGTCTTGGTATGAGGTGAATCTTGCTCAATTAGAAGATGTCGAGATTTCTGCACGTGCCAAGAAAAAGTTAGAATTGAGAGATTACTTGCTTTCTCATCCTGAGAGTGCTTCCTTGGCTAGTTTGCTAGAGTTCTATTCGAGGGACCAAGTTAACTTCTTTGTGGAACAAGGTGCTGTGACCATAGTTCAAAAGGAAGTTCAACGTTCGGCTGCTTATTTTGAAGGCATTGAGGCAAGTCAGCCTTTGGAGTTGAATCCAGAGCAAAGACAGGCGCGTGATGCAGTTGTCAGTGCGATTGGCAGTCATCAGCCTCCCTTCCTCCTTCAAGGGATTACAGGAAGTGGGAAGACCGAGGTTTACTTACAAATAATCCAAGGAGCCTTGGACAAGGGCAAAACAGCTATTTTGCTGGTGCCTGAGATTTCCTTGACTCCGCAAATGACAGAGCGTTTTATTGCACGTTTTGGAGGCAAGGTAGCCATTCTTCACTCAGGCCTATCCAATGGTGAAAAGTATGACGAATGGCGCAAGGTGGAACGCGGCGATGCCCAAGTTGTAGTTGGTGCCAGATCGGCCATCTTTGCTCCGCTGAAAAATCTAGGTGTTATGATTATCGATGAGGAGCATGAAGCGACTTATAAGCAGGACAGCAATCCCCGTTACCATGCCAGAGAGGTGGCTATTTTACGGGCCCAGTATAATCAAGCGGCTCTGGTGCTTGGGTCTGCAACTCCTAGTCTGGAAAGCCGTGCGCGAGCTGGGAAAGGTGTCTATCAACACTTACGTCTGACCCAGCGAGCCAATCCTTTAGCTACCATTCCTGAGGTTCAAGTGATTGATTTTCGAGACTATATCGGACAAAACGAGACGTCAAATTTTACGCCCCCTTTGCTAGAAGCTATTCAAGACCGTCTGGCTAAAAAAGAACAGGTGGTTCTCATGCTCAATCGCCGTGGTTATTCTAGTTTTGTCATGTGTCGAGAGTGTGGGACGGTGGATACGTGTCCCAACTGTGACATTTCCCTCACCCTGCACATGGATACCAAGACCATGAACTGCCATTATTGTGGCTTTTCAAAGGACATTCCTCAGGTCTGTCCTAACTGTAAGAGTCGCAGTATTCGTTACTATGGAACAGGAACTCAGAAGGCTTATGACGAGCTGGCAGAACTCTTTCCACAGGCACGCATTCTGCGCATGGATGTGGATACGACTCGCAAGAAAGGGAGTCATCAAGCTCTGCTTGATCAGTTTGGTCGAGGAGAAGCAGATATTTTACTAGGTACTCAGATGATTGCCAAGGGATTGGATTTTCCCAATGTGACACTAGTAGGAGTTCTTAATGCAGATACAGCCTTGAATTTGCCTGATTTCCGTTCTTCTGAAAGAACCTTCCAGCTCCTGACTCAGGTGGCAGGCCGTGCAGGTCGAGCTGAAAAAGCTGGTCAGGTCTTAATCCAGTCTTATAATCCTCAGCACTATGCTATTCGATTTGCCAAGGATCAGGACTACGAAGGTTTTTATGCCTATGAAATGGGTATCAGACGACAACTTGGTTATCCACCTTACTATTTTACCATTGGCATTACCCTTTCTCACAAGAAAGAAGAAGAGGTGGTCAAACGTGCTTATGAAGTGATGAACATTTTGCGGTCAGGTTTGTCTGAAACCAGTAAGATTCTCGGGCCGACGCCAAAACCCATTGCTCGTACCCACAACCTCTATCATTACCAGATTTTAATTAAATACCGTTTAGAAGATGAGCTGGGGCCGACTCTAAATCAGGTTCTGGCCTTGACTCAAGAACGGGAAAATAGTGAGCTCCGTCTCAGCATTGACCATGAGCCACAGCAATTTTTATAAGAAGGAGAAGATATGACAAAATTAATCTTTATGGGGACACCCGACTTTTCAGCAACAGTTTTAAAAGGGCTTTTGACAGATGACCGTTACGAAATTCTAGCCGTTGTGACCCAGCCAGACCGTGCTGTCGGACGTAAAAAAGTGATTAAGGAAACCCCAGTTAAACAAGCTGCCAAAGAGGCAGGACTTCCTATCTACCAACCTGAAAAACTATCTGGAAGTCCAGAGATGGAAACTATTATGCAGCTAGGAGCAGATGGAATTGTGACTGCTGCTTTTGGGCAGTTTCTCCCAAGTAAACTCCTTGATAGCATGCACTTTGCGGTCAATGTTCACGCCTCCCTTCTTCCAAAACACCGAGGTGGTGCGCCTATCCATTACGCCTTGATTCAAGGGGATGAGGAAGCTGGCGTGACCATTATGGAAATGGTTAAGGAAATGGATGCAGGGGATATGATTTCTCGTCGCAGTATTCCTATCACAGATGAGGACAATGTTGGAACCTTGTTTGAGAAATTAGCTCTTGTTGGTCGTGACTTGCTTTTGGATACTTTGCCTGCCTACATTGCTGGGGAAATCAAACCGGAACCGCAGGATCCGAGTCAGGTTACCTTCTCTCCAAATATCAAGCCAGAGGAAGAAAAACTGGACTGGAACAAAACCAATCGTCAACTCTTTAACCAAATCCGAGGCATGAACCCCTGGCCTGTTGCCCATACTTTCCTTAAGGGTGACCGCTTTAAGATTTATGAAGCCCTACCAGTAGAAGGTCAGGGAAATCCAGGAGAGATTCTCTCTATCGGCAAGAAAGAATTGATTGTCGCAACGGCAGAAGGGGCTCTATCCCTCAAACAAGTTCAGCCTGCTGGTAAACCTAAGATGGACATCGCTTCCTTCCTCAACGGAGTTGGACGGACATTGACTGTAGGAGAACGATTTGGTGACTAAAGTAGAAACGGCTAGAAGTTTAGCCCTAGCAGTATTAGAGGATGTTTTTATCAATCAAGCATACTCAAATATCGCCTTAAATAAACACCTCAAGGGGAGTCAGCTCTCTGCAGCAGACAAGGGCTTGGTAACCGAGTTGGTCTATGGAACGATAACCCGTAAACTGACTCTGGAATGGTACCTATCCCACTTTATCGAAGACAGAGACCAGTTAGACAGCTGGCTTTATGTCCTGCTTCTCATGAGTGCCTACCAGCTTCGCTATTTGGATAAGATTCCAGACCATGCTGTGGTCAATGAAGCAGTAGAATTGGCCAAAGTCCGTAAAAAAGGCAGTGAAAAATTGGTCAATGCCCTCCTTCGTCGTATCTTGCGTGAAGGCTGGCCAGATATTGCTAGCATCAAGCGAAAAAACAAGCGTGATTCCATTGCCTATTCTCTCCCGGTTTGGCTAGTTGCCAAGCTCAAGGAAGAATACGGAGAAGAGCGAGCACAAGCTATTTTTGAAAGCCTTTTGGTGCGAAACAAGGCCAGTATTCGTGTAACAGACCTAAGTCGAAAAGAGGAAATCCAAGCCTTGTTGGAGGCTAGTGATTCGTCCTTGTCTTCTTCTGGTCTGGTTAAGGAGCAGGGGCATTTTGCAGGCCATGATTTGTTTTCAGAAGGGGCTATAACCATCCAAGACGAATCCAGTCAATTGGTTGCTCCGACGCTTGATTTAAAAGGTGATGAACGAGTGCTTGATGCCTGTGCGGCTCCGGGTGGAAAAACAGCCCATATAGCCTCTTATCTCACGATAGGTCAGGTCACTGCTCTGGACTTGTACGACCACAAGTTGGATTTAATCCAAGAAAATGCCCAACGTTTAGGAGTTGCAGATCGGGTTCAAAGGCAAAAATTAGATGCCAGAAAGGTGCATGAGTTTTTTGGTCAGAATTCCTTTGATAAGATTTTGGTGGATGCTCCTTGTTCAGGAATCGGTCTTTTGCGCCGAAAACCAGACATCAAATACAATAAAGAAACGGCAGATTTCGCGTCATTACAGGAAATTCAGCTAGAAATATTAGGTAGTGTTTGTCAAACACTAGGCAAAGGTGGTATAATAACTTATAGTACCTGTACTATTGTCTCAGAGGAGAATTTTCAAGTCGTTGAAGCGTTTTTAGAAAGTCATCCTGAGTTCGAGCAGGTAAAGCTAGAACATGAATGTAAGGATATCATGAAAGACGGCTGTATCCTCATTACACCTGAATTGTATGGAAGTGATGGATTCTTCATCAGTCAATTTCGCAAGATATCGGATTAGGAAGGAACTGACACATGGAAATTTCATTATTAACAGATGTTGGTCAGAAACGGACAAATAACCAAGACTATGTCAACCACTATGTCAATAGAGCTGGACGTACCATGATTATTTTAGCTGATGGGATGGGAGGTCATCGCGCAGGGAATATCGCTAGTGAAATGGCGGTAACAGACCTAGGTATAGCTTGGGTCGATACCCAAATCGATACAGTCAATGAAGTGCGTGAATGGTTCGCCCATTACCTAGAAATTGAAAATCAAAAGATTCACCAGCTTGGTCAGGATGAAGCTTACAGAGGCATGGGAACTACTTTGGAAGTCCTTGCTATTATTGATAATCAGGCTATCTATGCTCATATTGGTGATTCGCGTATCGGCTTGATTCGTGGAGAAGAATACCATCAGTTGACGAGCGACCATTCTTTGGTTAATGAATTGCTCAAGGCTGGTCAATTGACACCAGAAGAGGCAGAAGCTCATCCGCAAAAAAATATTATCACCCAGTCTATTGGGCAAAAAGATGAAATTCAGCCTGATTTTGGGACAGTTATCCTTGAGTCAGGTGACTATCTCTTGCTCAATAGTGACGGCTTGACCAACATGATTTCAGGCAGTGAGATTCGTGATATTGTAACCAGTGATATTCCTTTAGCAGATAAAACGGAGACACTTGTTCGTTTTGCTAACAATGCAGGAGGTTTAGACAACATTACGGTTGCCCTTGTTTCTATGAACGAGGAGGATGCAGAATGATCCAAATCGGCAAGATTTTTGCCGGACGCTATCGGATTGTCAAACAGATTGGTCGAGGAGGTATGGCGGATGTCTACCTAGCCAAAGACTTAATCTTAGATGGGGAAGAAGTGGCAGTGAAGGTTCTGAGAACCAACTACCAGACAGACCCGATAGCTGTAGCTCGTTTTCAGCGTGAAGCGAGAGCTATGGCAGATTTAGACCATCCTCATATCGTTCGGATAACAGATATTGGTGAGGAAGACGGTCAACAGTATCTTGCAATGGAGTATGTTGCTGGACTTGACCTTAAACGCTATATCAAGGAACACTATCCTCTTTCTAATGAAGAAGCCGTCCGTATCATGGGACAAATTCTTCTCGCCATGCGCTTGGCCCATACCAGAGGAATTGTTCACAGGGACTTGAAACCTCAAAACATCCTCTTGACACCAGATGGGACTGTCAAGGTTACAGACTTTGGGATTGCAGTAGCCTTTGCTGAGACGAGTCTGACTCAGACTAACTCGATGCTGGGTTCGGTGCATTACTTGTCCCCAGAGCAGGCGCGTGGTTCAAAGGCGACTGTACAAAGTGATATCTATGCCATGGGGATTATTTTCTATGAGATGCTGACAGGTCATATTCCTTACGATGGGGATAGTGCAGTGACCATCGCCCTCCAGCATTTCCAGAAACCACTGCCATCGGTTATAGCTGAAAATCCATCTGTGCCTCAGGCTTTGGAGAATGTTGTTATCAAGGCAACTGCTAAGAAATTGACAGATCGCTACAAATCAGTAGCTGAAATGTATGTGGACTTGTCTAGTAGTTTGTCTTATAATCGTCGTAATGAACCAAAGCTGGTCTTTGACGATGCGACTAAGGCGGACACCAAGACTCTACCAAAAGTATCCCAGAGTACCTTGACATCTATTCCTAAGGTTCAAGCGCAGACAGAACACAAACCAATCAAAAAAACAAGTCAGGCTGTGACAGAGGAAGCTTACCAACCACAAGCACCGAAAAAACGTAGATTTAAGATGCGTTACCTGATTTTTTTGACCAGCCTTGTATTGGTGGCAGCTTCTCTTATTTGGATACTATCCAGAACTCCTGCAACCATTGCCATTCCAAATGTGGCAGGTCAGACAGTTGCGGAAGCCAAGGAAACGCTCAAGAAAGCCAATTTTGAGATCGGCGAGGAGAAGTCAGAGGCTAGTGAAAAGGTGGAAGAAGGGCGGATTATCCGTACAGATCCTGGCGCTGGAACTGGTCGAAAAGAAGGAACGAAAATCAATTTGGTTGTCTCATCAGGCAAACAATCCTTCCAAATTAGTAATTATGTCGGTCGGAAATCTTCTGATGTTATCGCGGAATTAAAAGAGAAAAAAGTTCCAGATAATTTGATTAAAATTGAGGAAGAAGAGTCCAAGGAGAGTGAGGCTGGAACGGTCATGAAGCAAAGTCTACCAGAAGGTACGACCTATGACTTGAGCAAGGCAACTCAAATCGTCTTGACAGTAGCTAAAAAAGCTACGACGATTCAATTAGGGAACTATATTGGACGGAACTCTACAGAAGTAATCTCAGAACTCAAGCAGAAGAAGGTTCCTGAGAATTTGATTAAGATAGAGGAAGAAGAGTCCAGCGAAAGCGAACCAGGAACGATTATGAAACAAAGTCCAGGTGCAGGTGTTCCTTATGATTTGAGTAAACCTACTCAAATCGTCTTGACAGTAGCTAAAAAAGTTACAAGTGTTGCCATGCCGAGTTACATTGGTTCCAGCTTGGAGTTTACTAAGAATAATTTGATTCAAATTGTTGGGATTAAGGAAGCCAATATAGAAGTGGTAGAAGTGACGACAGCGCCTGCAGGTAGTGCAGAAGGCATGGTTGTTGAACAAAGTCCTAGAGCAGGTGAAAAGGTAGACCTCAATAAGACAAGGGTCAAGATTTCAATCTACAAACCTAAAACAAGTTCAGCTACTCCTTAAAATCAGATGGATAATCAAAATAAGTAATCAATCTTTGTCATGATTTCGTGGCAAAGATTTTTTTTGAGTCCGGATTTGTGATAGAATAGAGGGAGTTGATAAAAGGAGGCAAGCATGGAAGAATCAAAAGAATTAAATGCCGTTATTGATGTGATTATGCTAGCGGGGACTATTCTCCTTAAAAGTGGTTCAGAGATTCATCGCGTAGAAGACACCATGATTCGGATTGCGCATTCGCAGGGGATTGTGGATTGCAATGTCCTTGCCATGCCTGCTGCTATCTTTTTCTCTATTGAAAATACCAATATTTCGCGCATGAAGCGCGTGACCTCCTCTTCTTATAACATCGAAAAAGTCTGCGATGTCAACCAGATTTCTCGTCAGCTGGTTGGGGGGCAGATTGATTTAGAAACAGCCTTTAAGCAATTGACGGCCTTGCAAGCCCAACCCCTTCCCTATACCAAGTTGCAGGTAACTTTAGCTGCGACCTTAAGTGCTCCTTTCTTTTCGGTTATGTTTAGTGGAAATATCTACGACGCACTTGGGGCAGGAGTGGCGACCTTATTTGGTTTTGCCTTTTCCCTCTATGTGGAGAAGTTTATCCGAATTCCTTTTGTAACAGCCTTTGCTGGGGCCTTCGTCTTTGGAATGATTGCCCAGTTTTGGGCTCGCTACACAGGCTTTCCTTCAACGGCAGACTTGATTATAGCTGGTGCGGTCATGCCGTTTGTTCCAGGAATTGCCTTGACCAATGCGGTCCGTGATATTATGACCAACCACATAAACTCTGGTATGAGCAAGATGTTTGAATCCCTGCTCATTACCCTTGCTTTAGGGGCGGGAACTTCTGTCGCCTTGGTATTGATGAACTAATATGACACTAACAACCTTTTTATTACAAGCAGTGGCAAGTCTTCTTGCTATTATCACTTTTTTAATCGTACTCAATGTGCAACGCTCTATGCTCTTACCTGGAGGGATTTTGGGCATGGCTGTCTGGCTAATCTATCTCTTGCTCAAGGAACCGACCAATGTTATTGTGGCTACCTTCATTGCGGCCATTATCGGTTCATGTGTCAGCCAGATTTTGAGTATTCTTTATAAGACACCTGCAGTGGTCTTTATCTTGGCCATCTTGGCTCCTCTGGTTCCGGGTTATCTCTCCTATCGGACAACTGCCTTTTTTGTGACAGGGGACTATAATAAAGCGCTGGCAAGTGCAACATTAGTTGTTATGCTGGCTCTGGTCATTTCCATTGGAATGGCTAGCGGAACAGTGATTCTCAGACTGTATCATTATATAAAAACACATCGAGTATCGTAGATTTTACAGAAATAAAAGAATTTTCTGAAAAATAAGATAAATATAGTGACAAGGCTTTCTATATGTGCTATTCTCTATATAGAAAGGAGGAAAAATCATGAAAAAATCACTATTTTCCTTATTATCTGTAAGTCTACTGACCTTGCTGGTTATCCCAGTCATGGCTTCTAGTTCGGGTTCAGAGTTTCAAAGTGGATGGCAAGAGAATCAGTTGATTGCTGAGAAGGTTAGTAAAACACTTGATAAGGCATTTGATAAGGATGTCAGAGAAATTCCGACCAGTCAGTTTTATCAAGAATTTGTAGATGAGATGGGAAGAACTTACTCAGGAAATTTAATCCTCCAGGAACTGATAACTGAGAATGGGGCTTATAAAGCTACTTATGTTGGTGAACTCTATAGCAACTAATCATTCTTTAAAATTATGACCAATAAGAGGCTTGATTTGGTGAATCAAGTCTTTTTTCTCTCTTTTATTGCCATTTGTGATAAAATAGTACTGAACGATTTTTTACATGAATGATAAAACAGAGGTAAATATGACAATCGGTATTGATAAGATTGGTTTTGCGACCAGTCAATATGTCTTGAAATTACAAGACTTAGCAGAAGCGAGGGGCATTGACCCTGAAAAATTAAGTAAAGGACTCTTACTCGAGGAATTGAGTATTGCGCCCTTAACTGAGGATATCGTGACCTTGGCGGCCAGTGCAAGTGACTCTATTTTAACTGAGCAAGAAAGACAAGAAATTGATATGGTCATTGTGGCTACCGAGTCAGGAATTGACCAGAGTAAGGCTGCGGCCGTCTTTGTACATGGCTTGCTGGGCATTCAGCCCTTTGCTCGTAGTTTCGAGATTAAAGAAGCCTGCTATGGAGCGACAGCTGCCCTTCATTATGCCAAATTGCATGTGGAAAATTCTCCACAGTCCAAGGTCTTGGTCATTGCCAGTGATATTGCCAAGTATGGTATTGAAACTCCAGGAGAACCCACTCAGGGTGCTGGCAGTGTGGCCATGTTGATTACACAAAATCCACGCATGATGGCTTTTAATAATGACAATGTGGCTCAGACTCGTGACATCATGGATTTCTGGCGTCCAAATTACTCGACAACTCCTTATGTAAATGGTGTTTATTCTACCCAACAATATTTGGATAGTTTGAAAACGACTTGGCTTGAATACCAAAAACGCTACCAGCTTACTTTGGATGATTTTGCAGCTGTTTGCTTCCACTTGCCTTACCCTAAATTAGCACTCAAAGGCTTAAAAAAAATCATGGATAAGAGCCTGCCTCAAGAGAAAAAGGACCTCTTGCAAAAGCACTTTGACCAGTCTATTCTCTACAGTCAAAAAGTGGGGAATATCTACACAGGTTCACTTTTCCTTGGACTTTTGTCTCTCTTGGAAAATACAGATAGCTTGAAGGCTGGGGATAAAATCGCCCTTTATAGTTATGGAAGCGGGGCTGTAGCTGAGTTCTTTAGTGGTGAATTGGTTGAAGGATACGAAGCTTATCTGGATAAAGACCGTTTGAATAAGCTCAACCAACGAACTGCCCTGTCTGTTGTTGACTATGAAAAAGTCTTCTTTGAGGAAGTAGACTTAGATGAGACAAATTCTGCCCAGTTTGCTGGCTATGAAAATCAAGATTTTGCCTTGATTGAAATTGTTGACCACCAACGCCGTTATAGCAAGGTTGAAAAATAATGAAGATAAGTTGGAATGGATTTTCTAAAAAATCATACCAAGAGCGCCTCGAGCTGTTAAAAGCTCAGGCGCTCCTTAGTCCTGAGAGACAAGCGAGTTTGGAGCAGGATGAACAGATGAGTGTGACTGTGGCAGACCAGCTGAGTGAGAATGTGGTGGGAACTTTTTCTTTACCTTATTCGATGGTTCCAGAGATCCTCGTCAATGGTCAGGAATACACAGTTCCCTATGTGACAGAAGAACCGTCCGTGGTTGCTGCGGCCAGCTATGCCAGTAAAATCATCAAGCGAGCAGGTGGTTTTACTGCACAAGTCCATCAGCGCCAGATGATTGGGCAGGTAGCCCTTTATCAAGTTGCTGATCCTGAACAAGCCCAAGAGAAAATTGCCAGAAAGAAGGCTGAACTCTTGGAGCTTGCCAATCAAGCCTATCCTTCTATCGTCAAACGTGGGGGTGGGGCGCGTGATTTACATGTAGAACAGATAAAAGGCGAAACAGACTTCCTTGTTGTTTATCTCCATGTTGATACCCAAGAAGCCATGGGAGCCAATATGCTCAACACCATGCTGGAAGCCTTGAAACCAGTCTTAGAAGAACTCAGCCAGGGACAGAGTCTTATGGGAATCCTGTCTAATTACGCGACCGATTCTCTGGTGACAGCAAGCTGTCGCATCGCCTTTCGTTACTTGAGCCGCCAAAAAGATCAAGGACGAGACATTGCGGAGAAAATTGCTTTGGCTAGTCAGTTTGCGCAAGCTGATCCTTACCGAGCTGCTACCCACAATAAAGGAATTTTTAACGGTATTGATGCCATTTTAATTGCTACTGGTAATGACTGGCGTGCCATCGAAGCCGGGGCTCATGCCTTTGCCAGTCGAGATGGACATTACCAAGGTCTTAGTCAATGGACGCTGGACCTTGAAAGAGAAGAATTGGTCGGTGAGATGACCCTGCCCATGCCTGTGGCGACCAAGGGTGGCTCTATCGGTCTCAACCCTCGTGTAGCCCTCAGTCATGAACTACTGGGAAATTCTTCTGCCAAAGAATTAGCCCAGCTTATCGTGTCTATTGGGCTTGCCCAAAATTTTGCGGCCCTGAAAGCCTTGGTGAGTACAGGGATTCAGCAAGGCCACATGAAATTGCAGGCTAAATCCTTGGCACTTCTCGCAGGTGCTAGTGAATCTGAGGTAGCTCCCCTAGTCGAGCGCCTTATAGCAGAGAAAACCTTTAACTTAGAGACAGCCCAGCGTTATTTAGAAAATTTAAGATCATAAAAAACTCAGACAGATCGGTCTGAGTTTTCTTGTGCTTATACTCTTCGAAAATCTCTTCAAACCACGTCAGCTTCGCCTTGCCGTAGATAT